>CACYCN010000415.1 GCA_902772895.1 uncultured Ruminococcus sp. | reverse complement strand
TCCGACGTTTCTGACGAATCTGACGACTGACTCTTACTGTCTGATCGTTCTGATATTTCTGATGAACTGATTGCCTGAGATGATTGTTCGCCGCTGTTTTCACTCGGCGTATTGGCGCATCCTGTCATCCCGACGGTCAACAGCAAGGAAACAAAGCAAATCATGGCAGATGCCTTCCGGCCCATACTCTTTTTCATATCATGTTCTCCTCATTGATATTGATATACACGAAAGCCTTTTCGTTCCGCTATTCGTCTGATTATCATTATG
This sequence comes from uncultured Ruminococcus sp., assembly GCA_902772895.1. Taxonomy (GTDB): domain Bacteria; phylum Bacillota; class Clostridia; order Oscillospirales; family Acutalibacteraceae; genus UBA1213. The sequence continues at coordinate 5,533 of CACYCN010000415.1, read as the reverse complement.
ATAGCATATGGAGTCGCTTTAGTCAAAGGTTTTAGCGCATCGGAAACCCATTGCTGACAGAAAAGCGATCATCATTTCCGGCGTTGGGGTAACAAATCATTTTGAAAAAATTTTGGGTTCTATTTTCAGAAAATCCGGTACAAATATTTGAAAAGTTGAAAGAATTTGATATAATTAGCATAGATTGTTTGTTAAGACTCCGAGAACGGTTCCTTAACAACATTCGCTGATAAAAAACGCTCAGACATACCAAACGAAAATAGCAGGAGGAGGAATCGTACCATGGAATCATCAAGTTCAAAAAGAAGGGATGTCAGATATTTTACAGAACAAACAATAAAAATAACCAATCATCGTATGGAACAATCGTTTGAAAGAGGTGAAGAAAGACAATGAAAACAATTTTTTCCAGAGTCAGATTTAACGCCAGACAGGTAACTGTGATGGTAGTGTTTGCGCTGATCGCATCACTTGCGCAGCTTGCCGCGCCTACATTGATCAGCATGATGATAGACGGAGTCAATAATAATCGTCAAAACACGATCATTTATCTTGCCATTGGGATGATCGTTCTGTCCTTCATCGCATGCGCCACCAATATCGTTGCCAATCATCTTGCCGCAAAATTAACAGCCCGGTTTTCGGCGGATCTTCGCAAGGAGGTTTTTTACAAGGTTCAGGACTTTTCCGCATCCGAAATGGACAAATTCGGTACGGCTTCCCTGATTACGAGAACGACAACCGATGTCACCGTGATCCAGAGTTTTCTTATCATGTTATTCCGCATAGGGCTTTTAGCGCCGATGATGGCAGTGATCGGTCTGATACTTTCCGTAGCGACTACCGGTAAACTGGCGCTGGTACTTGCCATAGCGATCCCCGTCCTGATCGCATTCGTGGCGGCGATCCTGATCAGGGCAAGCATCCATTCCGCCAAACTCCGTAAAAAGATCGATAGCATCAACAAGCTCTTTTTGGAGACATTAGAGGGTGTCCGTGTCATCAGAGCTTTCAATAAGCAGGATTATGAGATCAGACGCTTTGACGAAGCAAATAAAGACGCCACCGATGTATCCCGTAAATCCATTTCCATTTCCGGCATGATGCTGCCGGTTGTCAATTTCCTGTTCGGTCTCACTTCAGTGGGCGCCATGCTGGTAGGTTCCGTCATGGTTGCGAGAAATACCTTTGATGTTTCCGCCCTTGTTGCGGCAACCCAATATATCAATATTATTCTGGTTTCCATTATCTTTTTTGCAGTCGTCGTCGGAATGTTTCCGGATGCGTTGGCTTGTATGCACAGGATCTCCGACGTACTGGAAACGGAAGTTTCGATCAAAGATCCCACCGAAGCAACGCCTGACAAAACCTGCCATGGTACAGTTGAGTTCCGTCATGTAACGTTTGCCTATCCGGGAGCGGATGAACCGGTCATCAGGGACATCAGTTTTGTCTCAAAACCCGGCGAGACAACCGCTATCATCGGCAGAACCGGCTGCGGTAAATCCAGTGTCGTAAAACTTATTCCCCGGCTTTATGATACTTCATTCGGTGAAATTCTGGTAGACGGTGTCAATGTAAAGGATTACCGGTTGAATGAACTGAGAGATCTGATCGGCTATGTGCCTCAGAAAAACGTCCTTTTCAGCGGAGATATCGCAGAAAACCTGAATTTCGGAAATGAAAACGGAAACGACACCGAATGGAAAGAGGCAGCCCGTATTGCCTGCGCCGATGAATTCGTAGCGAAAAAGGACGGCACATACCATTCCACGGTCTCACAGGGAGGAACCAATTTCTCCGGCGGTCAGAGACAACGACTGGCAATCGCCAGAGCCGTGATGAAAAAAGCCGAAGTCTATATTTTTGACGACAGCTTCTCGGCATTGGATATGAAAACGGATAAACAGCTCAGACAAAACTTAAAACAAAGTATGGGTCATTCTACCATGATCGTTGTGGCACAGCGTGTCAGTACCATTATGGACGCTACCCGTATCATTGTATTGGAGGACGGAACGGTAGCCGGAATGGGAACACACAAAGAACTGTTGCGTTCCTGCAGACTCTACCGGGAGATCGCGGAAATTCAGTTAGGAAAGGAGGAAGTCGAGCATGAACTTGAAAGTGTTTAAACGACTTTTTTCTTATCTGAAAAACTATAAGGGCAGATTTTGCTTTGCTGTCATTGCTGCGATTATCGGAACCCTGTTTACGGTTTTTGCGCCGAAACTCCTGGGAGATATTACTACGATCCTGTTTGCCGGTGTGGTCGATAATAAATGGCGCATCGAAGAAGTCAACGGTGTGGTGGATCCTTCCACCGTCTGGATCCAACTGCCTTTTATGTCTATCGGAAAAGCGCAGACTATTTTCTTTATCGTTGTGATCTTAGTGATCGTATATTTCCTGGCATTTCTCTTCAATACGTTGTCAAACAGAATGATGGCCCGCATTGCCTCCAATATGGTAAAGGATATCCGCAGTGATATCGATCAGAAAATGCACCGCATGAAACTGAATTATTACGATACCCATACCAACGGTGAGATCCTTTCCACTGTCACTAATGATGTGGATGCCGTCAATATTTTACTCGGTAAAAACTTATTCCAGATCATTTCTGCCATTATTATGTTGATCGGCGTACTGGTGATGCTGCTTTCCATCAATGTATGGCTTGCGCTGATCGCTGTCGCAATCATTCCGGTCACATTCTTGTGTACCGTTCCGGTAATGAAACATGGAGGAAAAAACTTTGCCGCTCAACAGGCGCTTTTAGGTTCTGTCAACGGTTATGTGGAGGAAATGTATGACGGACAAAATGTGGTTTCCTGCTTTAATTATCAGACAAAGGCAAAAGCAAAATTTGACGCTCTGAATGAGGAACTGTGTCAAAAAACAACAAAAGCAGAAAAATTTGCCGGTAAGACAATGCCGTTAACGCAGTTGGTCAATAATGTCGGATATGCCGCGTCCGGTCTGGTAGGCTGTCTGTTGGCGCTGAACGGATATCTGCCGATCGGTAGTGTGCAGTCAGCCCTGCAATATACCAAAAGCTTCCAGCAGCCCTTCACGACATTTGCCCAGATGTCCAGCCAGCTTTCCACAGCTGCCGCTGCCTGTCAGCGGATTTTCGGACTTCTGGATGCCGAAGAAGAAATCCCTGATCCGGAGTCAGGCATGATTCCCTCCGTTTGTGACGGCGCAGTGGAATTCAGACATGTACAGTTCGGTTATCATCCGGAAAAGCTTCTCATGACAGACGTCAGCTTTACGGTTAAGCCCGGACAGAAAATTGCCATCGTCGGACCTACCGGAGCCGGTAAAACAACTCTCATCAATCTTCTGATGCGCTTCTATGAGATCGGCGGCGGCGAAATATTGGTTGACGGGGTCAATACAAAGGAAATGACCCGTCACGAACTGAGAAAACATTTCGGTATGGTCTTGCAGGATACCTGGCTGTTTGAAGGAACCATCCGAGATAACCTGAAATATTCCACGGAACGGGATGTCAGTACAAAAGAAATGAAAGCTGCCACGAAATCCGTCTGCGCCGATTCCTTTATCCGTACTATGCCCGGCGGTTATGATATGGTACTTTCAAAGGGCGCCGAAAATATCTCTCAGGGTCAGAGACAGCTGATTACTATTGCCAGAGCTATTATCGCTAATCCTGAAATCATGATCCTTGACGAGGCAACCAGTAATGTCGATGCCCATACCGAACAGGCCATTCAGGATGCTATGGCGGCACTGATGAAAGGACGTACCAGCTTTGTGATTGCGCATCGTCTGTCAACGATCCGTGATGCTAACGTGATTCTCTATATGGAAAACGGCGACATTAAAGAGGTCGGCGATCATGATACCCTGATGAAGCTGAACGGAAAATATGCGGTACTCTATAACAGTCAATTCGGCTGATACACTTATCCTATCAACCCCCTATGGATCCATGATCCATTACCGTTTTTTCGGTTGCCGTCAGCTTATCAAACACTGAATCATCCAACAAGAAATCAATCCATGCGTTGACACTGAAAATGACGCGCCGAAATTTCAAGCACTTCTGACTCTGCCATTATCTTCGGGCTTCGGAAAGTAATTTCCGGAGCCTTTCTTCTTTTTCTGCCAACAATTCCGCTATCCTGAACAGAAATCGTTACCCCCATGATTTTTCCGATACCGCCAGTAAATGACCTGACAGTCCCATAATTTCTTCATGCGTATCCAACAGACGAACGGTATTCATCAAAGCATTGCGGGACGTTTCATTTTCCCAGAGTTTATCGATATCGTGCGCCAGCCAGGCGCCTCCCATGATTCCGTGAACAACCGAACCCGGAAATCCTCCGACTTCCAGTTCTTCCTTCAAAGCCTTTGCCGTATGCAGATGAGCGCTGCCCAATCCGCTGTAAACCGTATGGTCCGGATTGATATGACAACCGTCCGTTAATTCACGCGCGATCATCGCCAGAAAACCGGAATCTTCCAGATAGCTCCTCTTATTCTCCCCAAAGGGTGAATATACCGTAATATTATACAGCAGTACCGAATATGGCGTCAGGGCTGCCGTGAAAAGTACACCGTTATCTTTCAGTAACCGGCGGCTTTCTCTGACAGCGGCAATTCGTTCGTCATAATCCGTGATATGATACAGCGGTCCCATTAACAAAACGGCATCGGCACTGTTATCATCTCTGGGAATTCTGCGGGCATCGGCAACTTCGCTGGCTGCCAGGGCACAGTCAGGATATGTTCCGGCAAGTTCCCGGCTCATTCTGATATTCGTGGCAGATAAATCAAACAAATGCACCTCATATCCGAGTGAAGAAAGCCACCAGGAGTATTCTCCATAGGCGCCGCCGATATCATAAATCACGGCAGGCGGCTTGGGCAGGTGTTCCAAAAGAATTTCTTTTGTTCTCTCAAATTCAATCAGTCCGATATCCGACCTTAAACGGTTATATTCCAGTCCGGCTTCGTAATATGCCAGAAAAGTTGTATCGATATTTTTCATAACAGCATTCTCCTTTTTGATCATTGATAATTTGTTGTTCAGATTCTTCCATAGATGACTGGTGAGAAACAGACTGTTCCGGCATGGTACATAACCTCCTTTCCAATAAAAAAGCCAAAAAAATCCGGTCAGAAGCTTCATAGAGCCACTGACCGGTTATTGATTGTCTGTATGCGTTATTCGGCACACAACAAACCAAGCCAGCTGCCTTTTTTGACACTGACCTGCTGCTGATTCATTCTGTTGGTAAATAAATCAAACATTGCTATGTACCTCTCTTATTATTCCGGTGATTGCAGTTATTATAGCACCACAAATCCGTCTTGTCAATCATCAATTTTTCAAAAATCAGGCGCATGAACTATCAAAACCGTAATCATTTGCCTGATATCATTAGTAGCCGGAAAGCAGCCATCGGCTGCGGCGGCGGATGGAAAGACTTTTCTGCCCGATCTGCGCCGTCAACCGCGGACACGAAAGTGGGGTTCAGAAAGTCAGAGTGAGCGT
>CACYCN010000414.1 GCA_902772895.1 uncultured Ruminococcus sp. | reverse complement strand
TCCAAAAAAAGCTGATTTTTAGCGATACATCATGTAAATCATATCATTTTAAACAAAACAAAATATGAAAATTCGCTACACAGCAGCTGAAACGGTCATCTGAGCTTTACCGGAAAAAGGATAGAAGTGAAAATTTGGCATGTTTCGGTTTATGGTGCGGGACGGAACAGTGTGTGACAAGGATCGTATCCTCGCCGATCAGACTGATATTTTCCCATTTGATGACCATATCGTCATATCGTCCGAGAAAACCGAACAGCTTTGGTCTTCCGTAAATTATGATGGCTACCAGTCTGGCGTTATCGGTGTTGACTTCTACGTCATCCACAAAGCCGATCCGACATCCGTTGGTACTGTTAATGACTTCCTTATGGCGCAGATCTGTTACCCTGCAGCAGTCCATCGAATCCCTCCTGCAATAAAATGACCTGCCCGACATTACCGTAGATCGGACAGGTCTGTTCTATGTTATGGTGGTAGCACCGGAATTATGAATTCTTAGGACGGAAGCTCCTTCCTTCAAACTTCCGGTTGAAACGGTTAAACAGGGTTTTCATCGGAATCGTCAGTGCTATGAATAGTCCAACGGCTATGACGATCAGGCCTAACAGGATAAACAGGAGTTTCCATGTAAAGGGAACAAAGTCAAAGAGATTGATCGGCTGACTCAGGATTCCCAGCAATGTGAAGTTCCGGAAACACGTGACACCCAGTATCATGCCCGATACCATCAGGGCAAACAGACTGGCACGTATTTTGTTGAACGGCATGGAAATATGAAACAGAATCATAAACGCGGTTGCCGCTGTCAGACATACCGCCAATGTCTGGTATTCACTCACACTCAGACCGAATATCTTCGCCGCAAGGATACAAAGCATGATATCGATCACTGTCGTGATACCTGCCGGTATCGATTTCTGCATGATATTCAGGATGAACACTCCCTTAATGCGTTCCTTATTCGGCTCCAGCGCCAGAATAAAGGACGGAATACCGATGGTGCAGGCGTTGACCAGTGTCAGCTGTATCGGCTGATACGGAAACGGCATGGTCAGGAACATGAAAATTACCGCCAGTATCGTGGAAAAGATCGTCTTGACAATAAACAGTGTGGCGGATCGCTGGATATTATTGATCGTTCGTCTGCCTTCGGCAACAACTTTCGGCATGGATGCAAAATTCGAATCCAGCAGTACCAACTGTGAGACATTTCTTGCCGCATCACTGCCGGCTGCCATCGCAATACTGCAATCCGCTTCTTTCAGGGCTAAGACGTCATTCACACCGTCGCCTGTCATGGCAACCGTATGTCCCTGCTGCTTGAGCGCAACGACAAATTTCTTTTTCTGAGCCGGTGTTACCCGTCCGAATACCGTGTATTTTTCTACCGCTTCATAGATGGCTTCATCGGTTGTCAGCGTTGTAGCGTCTATGTATCTGTCATAGTGCAGTACTCCGGCACGTCTCGCAACATCCGAAACCGTGATGGGATTATCCCCCGAGATAATCTTGACATCCACTTTCTGATCGGCAAAGTATCGCAGGGTAGCAGGCGCTTCGGCTCTGATCTTATCATTCAGTAATACCAGTCCCAGTACCTCGATATGATCCGGCAGTTTCTTATCTTTGAAATTTTCAGGTGAATATGCCAGTATGATGGCACGATAGTTTTTGGCGTACTGATTCAGCATTGCTTTCAGATCTGACGGGATCTCTTTCAGAATAAACTCCGCCGCACCCATGATATAGGTTCCGATTCCTTCAAAATGAGCGCCTGACCACTTATTCTCCGACGCAAACGGTACGATGACATCCGCTTTCATGGATGTTTCTCCTCCGAAGGCGTCTTTCAGTGCCAGAAATGTTGCATTCGTATCATCCAGCGCATTGGTCAGTCCGCACAGAACATCGGCGATGGTCTCTTTTTCCGCACGTTTCCCATAGGGTATGGTATCGGCTACTTCCATACAGCCTTCGGTGATGGTGCCGGTCTTATCCAGACATAAGACGTCCACCCGTGCCAGTGTCTCGATACAGTACAGTTCCTGTACCAGTACTTTATGACGTGATAAACGGATCACACTGACTGCCAGTACGGTACTGGTCAGCAGGATCAGTCCTTCCGGGATCATACCCGTCACTGCCGCTACCGTATTGACAACGGATCTCATCAGATGTCCGTCGATGGTTCCCAGAATGGATGTGACCGTTTCTGTTGTATCGGACGGGTTGGCGTACTGCCGCAGAAACAGCAGAATCGCCAATGGCAGGATGATAAAGGTCAGTACCTTGATAATCTTATTCAGGGTGTAGAGTATTTCGGAATTGACTTTCTTAATGTATTTTGCTTCTGCCGCAATTTTGGAAGCATAGTTTTCACTTCCGACATGTTCCGCCCGGGCATAACATCGGCCGCTGGCAAGATAACTGCCGGAATACATCATGTCTCCCGGTTTCTTATGAATGGCATCCGATTCTCCTGTCAGCAGTGACTCGTTTGCTTCACATTCTCCCGAAATCACGATGCAGTCTACCGGAATCTGATTACCCTGCGTAAACTCGATCATATCATCCAGTACGATCTCACTGATGCCGACTTTTTTCTTCTGACCGTTCCGGATCACGGTCACTTTGCTTGCAGATACGATCGATAGTTTGTCAATCGTCATCTTTGCCCGGATCTCCTGAAAAATGCCGATCACGGTGTTGAAAAACATGACTCCCAGAAATAACATATTCTTATAGGAGCCTACTAAAAACACCGCTAATCCCAGCAATAAATTCAGTACGTTAAACAGTGTGACGATATTGTCATAGAAGATCCGCCGGATACTTTTTGTCGGCAATGGTTTATCGTTATTGACCAGACCACTGCTGATTCTTTCTCTGACCTGTTCATCTGTCAGACCTTCTTCCATCGCAGGTGAATAACGTATGAGATCGGCCTTGCTTTCCTGCTGTAGTGCTTGTGCCTTTTTTTTCATATCATTAAACCTCTTTCATGCAATACTCCCATTATAGCCTTTTCCCTTTATTCTGTCAATCTCTTTTGATGGGGAAACTCTCCTTGGGGGAAACCCTTTGTTTAAAAACAAAGGGTT
>CACYCN010000413.1 GCA_902772895.1 uncultured Ruminococcus sp. | reverse complement strand
TATGGCGGAATTGGCAGACGCGCTAGCTTCAGGTGCTAGTCTTCGCAAGGAGGTGCAGGTTCAAGTCCTGTTACCCGCACCAATTTTCCGATTGCTTTTTTTATGGGAGCATAGCTCAGCTGGGAGAGCATCTGCCTTACAAGCAGAGGGTCATAGGTTCGAGCCCTATTGTTCCCACCAACGCTTCGTCACTGATGTGTCGGAGCGTTTTTTTCATATCAAAATCGATCAATCACAATTACTTACCAAAAAACTTCGCCGGTCATGCGGAATACCGGCGAAGTTTTTTATATTCTCTTATATTCTCTTGAACCCTTTCTCGATTTCATTTTTGGAAAGGAAAAAATAAATCGGCCGTCCATGGGGACAATACTGTACCTCCGGATTCTGCTCCAGTTCCATTGCCAGCTGCAGCAGTTCTTCCGGCCGGTTCTGGTTACCGGCTTTGATCGCCGCACGACAGGCGGTATTCTGATAGATCCATTCCATCTTTTCTGACAGGACAATCTTTTTGTGCAGCTTCAGATAACGCGCAATTTCCGAAAACGCTTCGGTGATTTCAAGCTTTTCCAGAAAGATCGGCACACTGCGGATCAGAATCGTACCGCTTCCGAACTCGTCCACTTCAAATCCGATATCCGCCAGCATTTCACGATGTTCCATTACCGCCTGACATTCCGATTTGTCCAGCGTGACGGCGATCGGTTCAATCAGCATCTGCGGACTGTAGTCCTGCGGCTGTCTTTTCAGTCGTTCATAGATCAGCCGCTCATGAGCGGCATGCTTATCGATAAACATCAGTCTGTCATCACCGTATTCAAAGATCAGATAGGCTGCAAATGCTTCTCCTATATATCGTCTCGGTACTCCACGCTCCTCAGAATCCACGATCCTGACGGAAGGTTCTTCCGAAGAATCCGAAAATGACGGTAACGACATCGTCTGATTTCCGGCTTCTTCCCCATTGCCGGCGGTTATTTCCGAACTATTCTGAATTTCCGGCTCATTGGGCATCGAAATGCCGTCCCCATATACCTGTGTCTGTGCAGCAATATCCTGTCCTGCCAATGACACGGATGTAACTTCCGGGCTTTCGGACAATGCCGGTAACACAACCTGCTGTGAAGTCTGTTCTGGCGATTCGGATACCGCTACGGCTTCCGTATCCTGTTCCCCATCCGCCGATGAGATATCCGTGTGAGGTACAGACTCCGTTTCTGACGCAACCGCCGGAAACGGCAGTATTTTCCCTGCCCCTTCTTCCGTCACCTTACCAACAGGCTTCGGATCATCCGTTGACGGTTCGGAACCGGAAACCGGAAATGGCTTACGGGTGTCGTTCAGATGAATCGGACGAATCTGTATTCCTTCCCGGTAACGGGATGCCGCTGCCGCCGGATCATGAAGCGTTACCGTTCCGTAGGAAGACGGAGCCGGCATGAATATCTCCGGTTCCTCCGCAGAATGATCTTTCCCATAAGCAAAACTGAGCTGACTTCCTCTATCGGCGGTTCTTCCCATTACTTTGGGATCAGTGGTAACAAATTCTTTCGGAACGGTGTGATTCTGACGGGTATCATATTCCGACACCGCCGTCTTTACGCCGTAATAGACACATTCATAAACCGGCCGTTCATTGGTAAAGCGAATCTCAAGCTTCGCCGGATGAACGTTGACATCCAGCGTTGAACAATTCATTTCAAGACTCAGCACACAGGCCGGATATTTCCCGACCATAATAAATCCTTTATACGCCTGTTCCATGGCAGCTATTGCCGTTTTTGTCCGGACATAACGTCCGTTGACAAAGAATATCTGCATCGCGCGACTGGCACGGTTCGCACTCACCGGGGTACTGGTATATCCCGACATCCGGACCCCTTCATGCTCATAGGAAACCGGAATCAGACTGGATGCAAACTGTCTGCCGAATACCTGCAGAATTGCCGTCTGCAAATCACCGTTCCCCATGGTTTTCATGACCTGTCGTCCGTCTCGGATCAGGGTAAATCCGATTTCCGGATGTGACAGGGCAATCCTGTCCATCAGGGTGGCAATATTGGTGGACTCCGAGGTATCTTTTTTCAGGAACTTCATCCTGGCCGGTACATTATAGAACAGATCACGGATAATAAACGTGGTCCCCTGCGGACACCCGATTTCTTTCAGTTCCTTCTCTTCGCCGCCTTCGATACGATACAGTGTCCCGTTCGCTTCCTTCTGATGTTTGGTCATCAGTTCAACCTTTGCTACGGCGCAGATGGAAGCCAGTGCTTCTCCTCTGAACCCAAGGGTCGCAATACTGTCCAGATCGTCAGAAACCGCAATCTTACTGGTGGCATGACGCAGAAACGCCTTGCGGATATCCTCCTGTTCAATGCCGATTCCGTTATCGGTAACTCTCATAAAGGTGATGCCGCCGTTTTTGATTTCTACCGTGATCCGGTCAGCGTGTGCATCAATGGCATTCTCTACCAGTTCCTTGATGACGGAAGCCGGTCTTTCAATGACTTCGCCTGCCGCAATCAGTTCCGCTACCTGCTTTTTCAATACATTGATACTTGCCAACTCTCACACCTTCTCTCCTGAACCTGTTCTTCTTCATACCGTTTCCACTCATTCTGAACTCCAATACCGCCATTCCGTATTCGTCCCAGACCGTCCATAGATCATCGGTCTACTCTACCGTCTCCGCCTTCTGCCGGCTTTGACGGAAATCCCTTTCTTCTTGAAAGGCTTCATTCCTCACGGAATCAGAGTTTAGACAGTTTGATCAGTTCAAAAAGGATATTCATCGAATCCATCGGTGTCAGTGTATTGATATCGATCTGATGAAGTCGTTTTTCAATTGCGGTTTCTTCCCGCAGGAGTGTCATCTGAGGTTCTTCTTCCTTTGGCTTTCTGACACGGCGTCTGGCTTTGGGATTACTGCTTTCCAGTTCCGAAAGAATCTTCTTGGCTCTTTCAATCACACTGGACGGCAGTCCCGCAAGATTTGCCACTTCCACACCATAGCTTTCATCTGCCGGTCCCGGGATGATACGCCGCAGAAATGTGATATCATCGCCCCGCTTGATGGCGGCGATATTATAGTTTTTCACACCTTTGACAGTGCTTTCCAGCACGGTCAGTTCGTGATAATGGGTAGCAAATAACGTCTTGGCACCCAGTGTTTTCTTATCGGCAACATATTCCAGCACTGCCCGCGCAATACTCATTCCGTCATAAGTCGAAGTGCCTCTGCCGATCTCGTCCAGAATGAGCAGACTTTTGGCTGTTGCGTTTTTCAGGATATCGGCGACCTCATTCATTTCTACCATAAATGTGGACTGTCCGGTCGAAAGATCATCCGATGCTCCGATTCTCGTGAACACACTGTCAACAATAGAAATCTCTGCCGAGGACGCCGGAACATAAGATCCCATCTGTGCCATCAGAACAATCAATGCCGTCTGACGCATATAGGTCGATTTTCCTGCCATATTCGGTCCGGTAATGATGGCAACCCGTTTATCATTCTGGTCAAGTTCCACATCATTCGGTACAAAACCGTTATTCAATACCAATGTCTCGACCACCGGATGACGGCTGTCCTTGAGACGGATCACTCCGTTGTCCGTAATGACAGGACAGGTATAATTATGGTCAAATGCGGATTGCGCAAATGACGCCAGCATATCAAGCTGTGCGACCGCATTGGCAGTAGTGGTAATTCTGTCCAGCGCCAAAGCGACTGTCTGTTTGATCTGTTCGACAATGCTGTATTCCAGTTCACAGGAACGATCTTTGGCAGTCAGGATCCGCTGTTCCAGTTCCTTCAGTTCCTGTGTGATAAACCGTTCTCCTCCGACCAGCGTCTGTTTACGGATATACGTTTCGGGAACCAGATTCTTATAAGAATTCGATACTTCAATGTAGTAGCCAAATACCCTGTTATATCCGATTTTCAGCTTTGGGATACCGGTTTTTTCCCGTTCACGGGCTTCAATTTTTGCCATGACTTCCGAGCTGTTATTCATTTCAAAACGCAGCTCATCCAGTGTGGCATCATATCCTTCACGGATCATGCCGCCTTCCCTGACACTAAAGGGCGGATCATCGACAATCGCCGCATCAATCAGTGTCGCAATATCCTCAAGAGGATCCAGATCCGTATACATTGATTTCATCAGAAGGCTCTTACTGTCTTTGATACTGCTGCGGATCGCCGGAATCCGCTTGACGGTATTACAGATAGAACGCAGTTCACGGGCATTGGCGGAACCATAGACGACTCTTGTGATCGAACGCTGGATATCACTCACACCATCCAGCGCTTCCCGCAGATCCATACGCATCATGACGTTTTCAAACAGTTCCGTCACGGCATGCTGACGGCGAAG
>CACYCN010000412.1 GCA_902772895.1 uncultured Ruminococcus sp. | reverse complement strand
TCCCGATATGCCGAAACAGACCAATCAGGAATCTTCTCAAACTTCGCTGACAGAATCGAGTGTGGAGTCCAGTGTGGAATCGAGTCTGGAATCCAGTGCCGAGTCCGGTTTGGAGTCAAGCGTCGAATCCAGTGTTCCCTCACCGCCGCCGCCAAGACCACAGCCTCAGCCACAGCCCAGTCAGTCAACCCAGGAATCCAGTGAACCGAGTACGGAAGTCCAGACGTATGCTTATCATGGTACGGTCAAGGATGCCGTATCCAATGAACCCGTGACGGAAACGGTCAATGTTTCGGTTAGTTCTGGCAGTACGGTGATTGCTTCGACAACGACATCTGACGGTTCGTTTACCCTCAATCTTCCTGCAGGCAGCTATCAGATGTCCCTCAGTGCTGACGGTTATGTTTCGGATCATTATGATATTTATGTGCAGGAAGGCGAAAATGAGAATAACTTTATGATGTCAAGAGTCATTGCGACGGGTACAATGCGGATTGTCCTGACATGGGGCAGTGTTCCGAGAGATCTGGACGGTCATCTCACCGGAACGAATTCTTCCGGAAATAGTGTTCATGTCTATTTTGGCAGCAGTATCGGCGCCGATCACTGTGCTTCCCTGGATGTGGATGATGTCTCCGGCAATGGCTGTGAGACGATTACAATCAATGATATCGGCGGTACCTATCAATATAAGGTGCATCGTTATTCCAGTGACGGTGCCATCGGAACTTCCGGTGTCGTAATTAAGGTATATTCCGCAGACGGTTCCGTGAAAACGATCACACCGCCTGCTGATGTGGATGATGTCTCATGGATTGTGTTCAATGTGGAAAACGGTACGGTAACCGATATTAACGGAACCGTTAACTGAATGAAAGATGATGAGAAGGAGAGTCATTATGAAAAAGTCAAAGAGATCCGGTTTTTTGGCACTATGTCTGAGCGGAATCGTATTGTTTCTGGCAGCATCCGGCTGTACGGTGCAGAAAGGTGGGTTACAGATTGCCAGCAGCGGCGCTGCTTCCGGAACGGCTTCAGGTGCTTCTTCCAGATCGGAAGGGAAGAAGTCCGGTGACTTTGTTTATGTTGTCAAAGAAGACGGAAAGGCGAAGATCACCTTCTATTCGGGTGACATCAATGTTACGGCAATCGACATTCCGAAAACCGTAGACGGATATATTGTGGATGAGCTGGCGGATTATCTTCTGGAAGACCGTAAGAAAGCGACAAAGATCACGATTCCCTCTACTGTGACGACCTTTGGACAACACGTTTTTGTCAGCTGTGAATCTCTGACGGAGGCTGTCATTCCGGAAGGAACAACGGTCATTTCTACCGGGCTCTTCAAATACTGTAAAAGTCTGGAAACCGTTACCCTTCCTTCTACCGTCAAGGAAATTCAGGAATATGCCTTTGCCGGTTGTTCATCGCTGAAAACCATCAATATTCCGGATGATGTAACTTTTCCGGATAATGCCTTTACCGGCTGTACTTCACTGGTCAATGATCGTGTCAAGCTTTCGGATACCATTACTTATGGCGTTACCGGTACATTCCCGGATTGTGAAAACTGGACGAAGGATATCGAGCTCAAGGAGTCATCTTCCAAACCCGGCATTTATGTTGCTACTGTAAAAAACCTTCCACAGGATACCTATCAGTTCAAGGTTCGTGCCAACGGAGAGTGGACTGACAGTTGGGGGGAATTGGACCGTGGCGCTACTTATAACAGTCAGATTAACTGTGAAGTGACACTCAACAGAACTTCCAATGTGGAGATAACCTTTGATACAACAAACGAGGATTCCCAATTATGGGTTGTTTCCTATCAGGTGAAATGAGTGCCTGCGTTCTGACGTAGTACAGGAATGATACCTGATATCCATGTTCCGTGACTTTTGAAAGTGGCAGGTGTTTTTTCGAAATCCTGGGGGACTGTTCGGATCAGTCTCCCGGGAATTTTTGGTTTGCCTGCCTGAAAATGTACAAATAATTCTTGACAAATGAACAAAAAAGGGTTACAATAGAGAAAACCGTTGAGGAAGAGTAAGTAGGCTCTGAGGCTGCTCACAAAGAGAGCTGCGGATGGTGGGATCGCAGCGGAGAGCGCAGGGTTGAATGGACTTCTGAGGGCGAGCGGAAACATGATGATTCTGTTGATCATGGAGTATGCAAGACGGGGTGACTTCCCGTGATCGGAGTCGGCGCATGTCTGTGCGCAATGAGAGGACGCTTAGCGTCAAGCAGGGTGGCACCGCAGGAATGTTTCCTGTCCCGGCATGAAGGAATGTTGGGACAGGTTTTTTATTTTTCCGGAAGTCCGGATTACCTGACCAACGAATTGCCTGGTCATCGGGCTGTCATGTTATCTTGTCTGCATGATGAAATGCGGCACAATCAGAAAGGAAGTATTGACAATGAGTGAAAACAAGATCCCTTACAAAATTTATCTGGATGAATCAGAAATCCCTGAGGCATGGTACAATGTCAGAGCGGATATGAAAAATAAACCCGCTCCGCTGCTGAATCCCGGTACGCATCAGCCGCTTACCGCAGAAGAACTCAGCGGTATCTTCTGTGAAGAACTGGTGAAGCAGGAACTGGATGAAACGGATGCTTATATTCCGATTCCCCAGGAAATCAGAGATTTCTATAAGATGTATCGTCCGTCACCGCTGGTTCGTGCCTATTGTCTGGAGAGGGCCCTCGGTACACCAGCAAAAATCTACTATAAATTCGAAGGTAATAACACCAGCGGCAGCCATAAACTGAATTCCGCCATTGCGCAGGCTTATTATGCCAAGAAGCAGGGACTCAAAGGTGTAACTACCGAAACCGGCGCCGGTCAGTGGGGTACGGCACTTTCCATGGCTTGCGCTTATTTCGGTTTGGACTGTAAAGTATTTATGGTTAAGGTCAGCTATGAGCAGAAACCCTTCCGCCGTGAAGTAATGCGTACCTATGGCGCAGATGTTACACCGTCTCCTTCCGAAACAACCGAAGTAGGTAAGCGTATCTTAGCGGCTCATCCCGGTACGACCGGAAGTCTGGGCTGTGCGATTTCGGAAGCGGTTGAAGTTGCTACAAAGAATCCCGGATATCGTTATGTGCTGGGTTCCGTTCTGAATCAGGTTCTGCTGCATCAGTCCGTGATCGGTCTGGAAGCAAAGGCTGCTCTTGATAAATACGGTGTGAAACCGGATATCATCATCGGATGCGCCGGCGGCGGCTCAAACCTGGGCGGTCTGATTTCTCCCTTCATGGGCGAGAAACTCAGAGGTGAAAACGATTATCGTATTATTGCGGTTGAGCCGGCATCCTGTCCGAGCTTTACCAGAGGTAAGTTTGCCTATGACTTCTGCGATACCGGTATGATCTGTCCGCTGGCAAAGATGTATACACTTGGTTCCGGCTTTATTCCGTCCCCTAACCATGCAGGCGGTCTGCGCTTCCATGGTATGTCTTCCACATTGAGCCAGCTCTATCATGACGGTCTCATGGAAGCAGTGGCAGTGGAACAGACAGCTGTGTTTGATGCGGCTCAGAAGTTTGCTCGTGTGGAAGGTATCCTTCCTGCTCCGGAAAGTGCTCATGCTATCAGAGCCGCTGTGGATGAGGCACTCAAGTGCAAAGAGACCGGCGAAGAAAAGACCATCCTCTTTGGTCTGACCGGTACAGGTTATTTCGATATGGTTGCTTATCAGAAGTTCAATGATGGCGTGATGACCGATTATATCCCGACGGATGAAGATCTGGCGGTTGGTTTCAGCGGTCTTCCCACTGTCTGATCTTGTAACAGAACCATCTGCCGGGATTCCGGCAGGGGACAGGTTTCCGATATCCGTTGCCCATGCCGCCCTCAGGGGCGGCATTCCGGCAGGGATGACTTTATTTAAAACGAGATTTGATACAGAGCAATTGACAGAATAGAAAGGAGATCGTGCCATGCTGTGTGAAAGTATGCCGGGAATCGAATGGTTTGCCAATGATAATCCCTATACCGAATGTAATTTCCGGTTTCATTATATTATTCTGCCGGATGTGAAGGACGAGACGATGACGGTGCGGATCTGGCACGGAATCTTCTGCTATGAAAAAAGTCTCGATGAAATTGTATCTGAACGGACCTTTCCGCTGACAAAGGGCGGCCGTGATGAAATGATTGCGTATATCCGTCAGGAAGATGCCGTATTTTCTCAGTAAGTCTATGGGCAGCTGTCTTGCCAACGGAAGATAACCATAAAGAAAAATTTTAAAAAAACCGAAATTTCCTCTTGCATTTTCTGAAATTATATGTTATACTGTTGAAGTGCTCAAATGAAATCGGTATGGAGAGTTGTCCGAGCTGGCCGAAGGAGCACGATTGGAAATCGTGTAAACGGCAACAACCGTTTCGAGGGTTCGAATCCCTCAC
>CACYCN010000411.1 GCA_902772895.1 uncultured Ruminococcus sp. | reverse complement strand
TACTATTGAATCAGCCTCGTTACAATTAGATTAGTCTAACCTAACATTAAAAAAATACGGCGAACCAATAATTGCCGTTTTATTGATTGCTCCGGTCATAACATTCAACTGAATGAATGTCAGAATCTATTAGTTAAATGCCGCTAACCAATATATCACACAAATATAATAAAGTCAAGTATTTTTATCAAATTCCTTGGACACAAAAAACAAGATTCACAAATCAGCCGATCATCTCATCTTAATAAGCGTCGCCAAAAAGGGGGATTATTGGCTATTGCAGGAGTTTAGGAACATCTAAGCCGGAGTATTGCAACGATACCAGAATCATCAATGAATGGAGTATTTTTTCCGAGAGAATGAAAAACAAGAAAAAAAGGTTATCGTAAACTGCATCAGTGAGATCGGCGAGGAAGATATTCCGGATGAACTGCGTCAGAACACGGTTTATCATTTCACGGATTTCGGATTTATCCGCAAAGCGATAGAACTGACAGAACAGGTAGTTAACGGAACCCTGTTCCTTCATGCCGGCAGGATAGAGTCGGACAATGAAATATCCATCTCTGAACGAATAGAAGAAATATTCCGCTGATCGAAGCAGGACATTTTCCGGAAGCAGATAACAACTCTTTCACTTTCCTGTCAAGCTATCCGGACAACGCATCCGCCTATCTCGGGCACTTATTCTGTGATATGAAAGTGAGAAAAAAAGAAGAGCTGGCAAATCTCAGTGAATCATTCATTAAAAATAAGAATTACCGGAAGATCATACTGCTTGACAGAGAACTCTCTGCTGAACTGCAGGGATATCTTGACACGATAAACAACAGATATTTACAGGGTGTCTATTCCAGAAAATATGAAAATGCGCTTGAGTTGTATCTCAACGGCCAGTCCAATATAAAAAGTATCATAAAAGCCAAAAATGCATTTGAACTTTTGAATGACTATAAAGATTCCAGGGAACTTTCCGAAAAATGCTCGCTGATTATCACGGAACTGGAAAAACAACAGTCGCTCGCAAAAGCCGAAGAACTGATTGACAGAGCCCTAAGATTTCCGGAAAGGGCAGAGGAACTCCGTCAAAGTCACTACTCCGAAATCGCCTTTGAAGATCCGGACCATGCAGAAAGTCTCTGTAAGAACATGGACGGAGCCGAAGAAACGATCAACCGCTGCTGCGAGATACGCAGGACCTATTTACCTCTGTAAGAAGAATTGCGCAAAGATATTTCCGACAAAGTAAGAAAACAAAAACTAAGAAAACTGAGAAGAGAAAAAATCAAGAATATTCTGAACAAAAAACTGTAGCGAACATCCACTCACCGCAGAGGGATACAAAAGCACAAAAACAAGAATACTTATCATTACGGAAAAAGTCACAGCAGATCAGGGAAATGAACGCCAGGTGCAAAAAATTCATACGGAAAACTCCCTGATGATATATCTATCGGGGACAAGGCATCCATCCCGGCACATAAAAACTCCGGCACTGCTTGTCAGATAACCTGGCAGGGATACCGGATAATGGATAATCATTTTCGTGGAATGCAGGCTGTATTGGAAGAGATATGCAGCATAAAAAACAATCTCAATTATCGGCGATCCGGTCATTGTGTAAGGAATTTTGTTATTGAAGAAATGCCAAAAAGAGCTGCCGGAATATCAGACCTGTCATGTATTATGATTCTGTTTTACAGGCGGCAGCAAAGACTTTCCGCACAGTTTTTCTTGTCGCAAGACGGCAGAACAGTGCGGTCAGTTTGTTTGAAAAACGGTGAATGGAAAGGGCTTTTTTCTTTACGATAGACCGATAAGCAAACGCCACGAAGCTTTCGGGAGTTGCCGCTTTGAACTGTCCAAGCGCAAAACCTGCGTTTTTAAAAAAATCGGTATCCGTAACACCCGGACAGACGGTTAAAACAGATACATTTGATTTTTTGGTTTCTTCAAATAAAGCCTGACTGAAAGAGAGAACAAAAGCCTTTGAAGCGGCATATACTGCTTCGTCTGCTGTTGGCGCAAAAGCAAGGGTTGAAGCGATATTGACGATCGTTCCCCCACCGTTTTCCCTGAGATAGGGAATAAACAGGCGGTTCATTTTCATCAGTGTCAGCACATTCAGCCGGATGATATTTTCGTCTTTTTGAAGATCCGATTTTTCAAACAGACCGGCATCACCCATTCCGGCATTATTGATAAGATATGCAGCGTCAATACCGTTATCTTTGACAAACCCCAGCACCTTTTCGGCAGCATCATCTGCAAGCAGGTCAAGCGGAAAATATCTTGCTGTTATCCCGAATGATTCACTCAATTCTGTACAAAGATTTTTGAGTTTATCTTCACTTCTTGCGACCAGCAGAAGATTGAAATGATGACCGGCAAATTCCTTTGCCAAGGCTTTTCCTATTCCTGCCGAAGCGCCTGTGATAATCTCTGTATGATTCATATTGCCCTCCTCAATCCGGTTTCAAATCCCAAAATCTTGATTTATTATGATATGAATTGTATCATAATTGAAAGAGCGCTTCCATCAAAGATAAGAGACAAACGGAAAGGAAATGTATCATGGATAAACGGGAGAAACAGGTAAAGGACAGATTGATGCAGGCGATGATCTCACTGACAAAAGAAAAGGAATGGACAAAGATAACCGTCACCGATCTGATCAACAGGGCTGGTGTGGCAAGGGCATCCTTTTACCGCAACTTTGATACGATCGGCGATCTGATAGCCTACGGTGTTGACCGAATCAGGGCGGATTTCTGGGGAAGTGCGCCTCCTGCAGAGAAGGGCTTTATCGGTCGGGAAATGCTGACATACACATTCCGTTATTATCTGCAGCAGAAGGAACTGATTTTATCCTTTCATCATTCGGGAATGCCGGTAAATATCCTGGATATCATGACAGAAAGCATGATACTTTCCTTCGGAAATATGACGATGCAGTCTATCGACCGTTACAGTCTGTACTATTACGCAGGAGCGCTCTATCAGATGACCATTTACTGGCTGGAAAACGGCGCAAAAGAAACACCTGAACAGATGGCGGAACAATTTCTGAAACATAGTAACCCCGGCATCTGATAGCAGGATCTATATGTCAGGCAATAACGCCTGATTCCGAAATCACGGTCAGATCAACTGCCGCTTTATTCTTTTATCATCATCTTGAAGAACTTCGTCTGATGCGATATAATGAAAGTAATGAAACACAAAAGGAGTGTCAGGAATGCTTCTCAGACAGATTCAGTTTTTTATTTCGATCGTTGACGAAAACAGCTTTACTCAGGCTGCCGAGAAAAATTTTGTCTCACAATCGGCTATTTCACAGGCTATGAATACGCTTGAGACAGAGCTGGGAGTGAAGCTGATTGAAAGGAAAAACAGAAGTTTTAAGGTCACGACTGCCGGCGAGTATTTCTATCGTAAATGTAAAGCGATCCTTGCTGATCTTGAAAACATAAAAAAGGAAACCATACGGCTCGGAAGCGATAAAGAGACTACCCTGCACGTAGGATATATCAATCTATATGCAGGGCCGGAGTTGTCGGATTCCATTGCGGAGTTTTCAGCGCTTTATCCGGAAGTCAGAATATCCGTACAGAGCGGCACTCACGAAGAACTGTACCGGGGGCTTGTATCAGGAAGTCTTGATTTAGCTTTGAATGACCAGCGCCGCGCCTTTTCTGACGACTATGTAAACATGGAACTGAAAAATGCCGAGTGTATCATCGAGCTTTCAGACCGCTGTGAAATATCTTCTTATGAAAGAGTCGAGGTCGCAGATCTTGCGAAGATGTCCTGCATTATTATTTCGTCCAAAGACCAGAGAGAAACGGAAGCGGAATATTACAGGAATATATTAGGGTTTGCAAACGATTTTATTTATGCAGAGACACAGGAAGAGGCAAGATTGATGGTAATCGGCAACAGAGGTTTTCTGCCCATTGAAGTTGTGGGAAAGCTGCCGGAGGTTTCCGGTGTCATCAGGCGTATTCCGCTTTTCCGCAAAAACAGGCGGGTAACCAGAAAGTATTGTCTCTTCTGGCCGGAAGAAAGAACGGGATATTACATAGAAGAATTTGCAGAGATGCTGCGAAAGCGGCTATCCTGACTTACAAAGTAAAACTACGGATCCAAAAGGATCCTATTGCATAACCGATAAATCCTTGCGGGTCTAAAATGGACCAGCAAGGATTTTCAGGATCAATCATCTGTTGATTGTCTTTTTTCTCCGCATGAATGAATCGGATATTGGTACTGATGGCTGAGATGGTTATCATATTATCTCACACGGAAAAATCTGTTTTTCCTTTCAATAATTCTTCTTCAGATATTCTTGCCTTTTCATTTGGTTCAACAGGAAATAATACAGACACCGCCTCGAACAATTCCGGAGAAAGCTCTTGCAGCGGCATTTGCCTGATCATCACCCATTTCCTGACGCATTCCAAC
The DNA here is from genome assembly GCA_902772895.1 of uncultured Ruminococcus sp. Lineage (GTDB taxonomy): Bacteria > Bacillota > Clostridia > Oscillospirales > Acutalibacteraceae > UBA1213. The sequence goes on along the minus strand of CACYCN010000411.1, from coordinate 1,046 downwards.
GCAGCGTTACGACAGGTAAGAGTCCGGCATTTCAACCCTTTTTGTACCATATCTGTACCGACAAAAGGCATATCCTGCAAATCTTGCAGAAGCATTTGATATGTCATGGAACCCTCAAAGTCTTTGCCAACACCAATACTGTCCTGTGGTGCTCCGATCATTTCCTCAAAAGGAAGATTTTTTCTGAATACATCAAGAATCCTGTTAAGATATCGGGAGTCATTGAGAAGATTGTGGCAATCGAATCTGTGATTAAGGAAATCTTTTTCGAGACAAAGCATAAGATGTTCTTTGTAGTCGATACCCAAAAGAACAGCAAGTTTTATCCCCATTCCTTCTCTGACGGCTTTTTCTACGGTAAGTCTGCAATGGTCTGAGAGCAACACGATATCACAGGCCTGCATCGTCAAGGGATATTGGTCTTGATCTTTTGTAAAAATGCTGATTTGTCTGATCATTTCATAATCATCGATGGAAGGGGTAAATTGTTTTGCCCATGATACCAGCCTGGAAAGAATTTCATCCGGATTTTCTATCTGGGATATCCCCCATACAGGGCCTTCATCCAAAAGTGCATCAGCCAGTGTCAGAAGTCCTGAAAATTCACTATATGTCAAATGATTCCCATAGAGCCGCTGTTCCGCATCCGATTTCCGCCAACAGGGCAGAGCGCTATAAGCATAGACCACATCATTCTTTGTTCCCTCTGTCAGAAGCCAATCCTTAATTTCTTCCGTATCCGGTTCAAGCATTTTAACGATATGGATTCTTCCCCATCCTTTCACCTTTTTAGCAAGTTCAAAGAGTTCGTTGTTACCGTTATCCCAGCCTCGCATGATCCAGGCGGCAAAGATCGTAAACTCGTCAGAAAGACCGATTGTTCTGATGACATTCTTTATAAAATCATGACCGGTATCTAACAATTCCATGATTTCCAATCCAAATTTAATGCTTTCTATATGAACCGAGCGGCATACAATATCAAAAATACAGGGATATGCCGTTGCAACATCTATTTCATCCGCATGTTCCCCGATATATTGTTG
>CACYCN010000410.1 GCA_902772895.1 uncultured Ruminococcus sp. | reverse complement strand
TGAACGGTCATTCGATCATTCATTCCCATGCGCAGAAATATGATCTGTATTCCGAAAACGGTACGATCACGTTAATCAATTCCGGTTCCGAAAGCGGTTCCCTGAACGGTATCTATGTTTCCGGCGGAAAAATTGATATAAACGGTGTAACGATCAGAGATTCAGCGGATGCCGGTATCAGAGCCGACCATACTTCGATGACAATCAAAAACACAACCTTCATCGGTAACAGAAATTCAGCAATCGTGACGGAAAAGAATGCCGATACAACCATTGATCACTGTACATTTCTCAATAACTATGAGTCCGCTGTCTATAATAAGGAATCACAGGTTACCATCAAAAACAGTACGTTTGACAATAACCGTTCGGATTCCGGCAACGGAACCTCCAAAAACGGCGGCGCCGTCTATAGCCGTTGCCGTGTGACAATAAACGATTGCACCTTCAGCAATAATAAGGCGAATCATGGCGGAGCGGTCTATGCCAATGATTGTTCGGAAGTGACGAACAGTATCTTTACCGGCAATACCGCTCAGGGTAACGGCGGAGCCATCATGTTTGATTACAGAGGTTCCGGTTATACCGAAAGTCTGACGATAACCGGTTCCCGGTTCACCGGAAATAAGGCAGGCAATAACGGCGGAGCGATTTACTGCGATTCCATGAACTATCTGACGCTCAAAAACGTGGAGATAACCGATAATGAAGCAGGTTCCAACGGCGGCGGTCTCTACTGTCAGAAGGGTTCGACTTCTTCCTGCGATCCCGAGATCGGCGGCAGGATCACGATTATCAATAACAGACTGACCAACGGTACACAGTCCAATGCGTTCCTGGGAGAAAACACAACTTCCAAATGTATTTTTACCATCAGCGATGATCTGGATGCCGGTTCCAGAATCGGTGTCACAAGTCCCACCAATGACAGCTGTCTTGATATTTGCAAGATGTGGAGTGAAACCGCTTACAATCATGTGGCAAATGTCTTCAGCTATGACACCGGCAAGTACAGAATTAACAGATATACACACTGGTATTCCGAATGCTACTGGGTAGAGATCGTTAAAAACTGACCCGATCATCAACGCCATCCCGGCAATCACCGGGATGGCGTTGGTAGTTGTCAATACTTTGCCCCAATCTGAGAAACGGTATCTTATCCAATGGCGTCACACCCTTTGGAAACTCCGGCAGGAATGGTCTGACATGGATAGAAAATAACACATGATATCAAAAACAGGCGTATGAACTACTTGAAACGTAGTCATACGCCTGTTGCAATTTTCGGGAGAGCGCCGAATGACGGTCAGGTTTTGATGTGTTCCAGATCGCTGACAGGCATGGGCTTATAGAAATAATACCCCTGCATTTCGATACATCCGATACTCCGGAGAAATTCTGCCTGTTCCAATGTTTCAACGCCTTCCGCAAGCAGTTCCATTCCCAGCGAACGTACCATTTCTACGACACAGCGGATAATGGTGCGGCATTTTTCCATATCTCCCGATTGCGTCAGGAAATGCAGGTCAAGTTTAATACGATCCAACGGAACTTCCTTGAGCATATTCAGGGAGGAATAGCCGCTGCCGAAGTCATCCATTTCCACCTTAAAGCCTTGTTTCCGCAGTTTATCTGCAGTAGTGATCATGACATCCGCACTTTCCACATAAACCGTTTCTGTGATTTCGATACTGAGTTTATCCGGTGTCAGTCCATAGGTCTTTATCAGCTCACAAAAATGTTCCGAAATGTCAGCGTCTTCTTTGATATCACATCTTGACAGATTTACCGAAACATATCGGTGAATTCCCTGACGTTCCCAACGCTGAATATCCTGACAGACCTTATCCCAGACAAAATAGTCCAGTTCACGGATCAATCCGGCTTCTTCCAGAGTAGGAATAAATTCGCCGGGACTGATCCATCCCAATTGAGAGTGATTCCAACGGCAAAGGGCTTCTGCACCGATCAGCTTTCCGGTTTCAAAGTTTACCTTAGGCTGGTACCAGACCTGAATTTCACCGTTCCGGAGAGCGGCATGGAGATGACTGATAATACTGACGGTACGTTTTCCTTTATTCCACTGTTCGGGGTTATAAAATTCATAGCCGTCCTTTTTGGAGATACGGACACGTTTTTCGGCGACCCTCGCCAGATCCAGCATATGATCGATATCGGGTAACTGATAGTCTTCCGGTGTGAGGACATAGACACCGCCGCAGATCTGTACCCGGTTTTCCAATCCACGGTCGATAAAATAGGAACGAACGAGGTTAATAACACCCTCATCATCCTGTTTGATCTTTTCTTCGCCGCCCATCTGCCGGAGAATCACAAAGCGGTCGCTTTCAATCCGGCCCATGGCTTCTGCATCGTTCAGTGTTTTCACTGTTTCATCGGCCCAGAACCGCAGAAGCTGATCACCTGCCTGTCGTCCGAGACTGTCATTGATATATTTGAAATTTTTGATATTGGCATAGGCGATGAGATAATGGATATCCGGATGTTCCTTCAGCAGTTTTGTTGCCCGTTTCCGGAATCCCTCCATACTGAGTACACCGGTAAGAGGATCCTGATCGATTATTTCGAGAATCTTTTTTTCCTGTTTCCTACGGACCGACCGGACTCTCTGGAAGGCAATGATCGCAACGGAAACAAACAGTAATAATATTAACAGGATGATCAGCCAGTATTGATAGAGATAATCCCAAAAATCATATTGGTAAAG
>CACYCN010000409.1 GCA_902772895.1 uncultured Ruminococcus sp. | reverse complement strand
AAATCGAGGAAGTTAAAGTCATTGATAGCCTCAGCCTCCCACAGACGGAGGGTATTGATATTATCGGTACCTATTCCGATAATTGCCATATCATAAGGAACGGCCTTGACTTCCTGATCTGCGAACTTAACGACAACGGTATCTTCCGGTCTCTTTACACACCAGGGATCGCCGAAGCGCTGCCAGTCGTCAGCCACTTCTACCTGATAGCCGTCAATGATCTGCTGCTTGAACAGACCGTACTTATAACGGATGCCATAGCCGTCCAGCGGAACGTCATGAGTTGCTGCGGAATCGAGGAAACAAGCAGCCAGTCTGCCCAGACCGCCGTTACCGAGAGCAGCGTCGTCCACTTCTTCAAATACGTTGATATCGATACCCTTATCAGCCAGCAGCTTCTTGGTATGATCCAGTACGCCCATTGCATACAGGTTATTATACATCATACGGCCCATCAGGAACTCTGCCGAGAGATAATAAGCACGACGATGCTCCGCATGGTTCTTTTTGCTTTCCGCCCATCTCTCAGAGATAGCGCCCATCATAGCTTTACCGAGTGCCTCGTGAAGTTCTGCCGGGGACAGCTCGTTCAGTTCCTTACAGTAATCATTCTTTGCTGTCAGCACCAGGTTGTCGACAATGGCATTCTTCTTCATCTTTTTGTCATCCTCCAGCCTTCTGTAAATTTTAGCCAAGTTGAAAAGTCTCTTTGCAATTTTAGGAGTTGCCGCTCCATCCTTCATTCTCCAGGTCCAGTTACCGCCGAGGGTAGAAGGCTCATTCATTCTGGCCTCGCCGCCGAGTCCCAGGATATCCTGCATCTGAACAATCGCATAATCGCTGACGCTGGCATATGCGGTACGGATGAAGCCCCAGTTATAACCTTCCGTCTTATTCAGACCGCAATAACCCTCTGCAAAGGCAAGATCCTTCTTAGAGATTGTCTTGAGCCATCCCATGACGGTATCGTTATCATGTGTTCCGGTATAGCACACACTGTTACTGGTATAGTTATGAGGCAGATAGTCGCTGTCGGTACGGGAATCAAAGGCAAACTCCAGAATCTTCATACCCGGATAGCCGGATTCTTTCAGAAGTTTCTTGACGCCCGGTGTCATCAGACCAAGGTCTTCCGCAATGATCGGAACATCGCCCAGTCTCTGCTTCATTTTCTCGAAGAATTTCATCTTCGGACCGTCGATCCATTCGCCGTTAATGGCATTCTCTGCGCCATAAGGAATCGCATAGAACTGATCAAACGCTCTGAAATGGTCAATTCTGGTAATATCAAACATTTTAGCCGCACCGGCGACACGTTTGATCCACCAGTCAAATCCGGTTTCCTCCAGATAGATCCAGTCATACAGAGGATTACCCCACAGCTGACCGGTTTCGGAGAAATAATCCGGCGGGCATCCTGCCACACAAACGGGTTTTCTCTCATCATCCAGCCAGAACACATCGGGATTCGCCCAGGTATCCGCGCTGTCCATTGCCACATAGATCGGCATATCGCCAAAGAGTTTGATACCGTTCCCGTTAGCATATTCCTTCAGTTCTTTCCACTGCTTATAGAAGAGGAACTGTACGAACTTCCAGAACATGACATCCTCATAGAGGTAATTCAGGTAATGATTTATCGTATCAGGATTTCTGTACTTAATGAGATGGTCAGGCCATTCAGGCCATGCTTTGTCATCAAAGAGCTTTTTGACTGCCATATACAGGGCATAGTCAGTCAGCCACCAATCCTCATCACGCATGAAATCCCAGTATTCCTGCTGATTTCTGCTCTTGAAATTTTCGTAGGCCTGCCTGAGCACTTTAAAACGCTCATTATAGATTTTCTCATAATCGACATACTGTGAATTGCTTCCCCAGTCGATTTTTCTGAGTTCCTCCTTCGTCAGCAGTCCCTCATCACACAGGATATCCAGATCAATCAGATAAGGATTGCCTGCATAAGTTGAGAACGACTGATAGGGAGAATCTCCGTAGCTTGTCGGTCCCACCGGCAGGAGCTGCCAGTATTTCTGACCTGAAGCCTTCAGAAAATCCACAAAATCATACGCCGCCTGACCCATGGTGCCAATGCCATAGGGTGACGGCAGTGCGGTAATGGGCATCAGAATGCCCGCACTTCTTGCCATTCCGAAATCATCTCCGATCCTAAAAATAGTTTTGTACCGTCCGGTACCGAATCAAACAAAATAAATCACTAATATTCATTAAACATTTTAACACAATTTCTTTGCATAATCAATAGTTTTGCACAAAATTTTACAATAAATTTATTCAATCTCTTTGATAATTTATACTATTTGTTATATTTCTCCAAAAATTTCAATTTATCGGTATCGATTTCACCCAGCAACAGGCAGAATCCCTCTCTGAACCGGTTATCTCTTATCCTCTCGGGACAGATACCCCCAACGTTGTGTAACGGTTCGCTCACGATCAATAAAACACCGTCAGCGCAGGCGATCCAGCACTTTACACAATGCTGACTGCACGGTAAACGCTCTGACATCTTCCCGGCTGCCGCAGTCGCCGTCCGGCAGCAGCTTGAGGATGGTCAGTTCATCTTCCACCAGAATCCCGACATACACAAGACCGACCGGTCGATCCTCCGTTCCCCCTCCCGGACCGGCAAGACCGGTTGTGGCAACACAAACTTCGGCATCCGAAAGACGGCGGATTCCCAGCGCCATTTCTGCCGCTGTCTGAGGGCTATACTCTGTCCATTGCTCCAATGTTTCCTGTCTGACACCCAGAACCCGATGTTTGATCCGGTTGGAATAGGAGCAAACGCCGCATTCAAAAACCGCTGACGCACCGGGGACTTCCGTAATGGTTTTGGCAGCCAGACCTCCTGTCAGGCTTTCCGCAAAAGCAATATGCCAATTTCTTGACAGGAGTCGTTCCACCACCTGCCGCTGCACCGGCGGAACCGTCATTCCTTTCCGATAACGGATCACATGAATCTTTGTTTCAGAAAAATTATAATCAGCCATGATAATTCCCCCTTTTTTT
>CACYCN010000408.1 GCA_902772895.1 uncultured Ruminococcus sp. | reverse complement strand
TCAAAAGCACGTTCACAAGGAGAAGAGTTTTAGCGGTCAGTCCTCGCACAGCAGCGACGAAGGCAATGTGGTACTGGACGCGGATTTCAAATTGAAAATCACCTTCAATGTGACGGCATACGCATCCTTTGAAAACTGCTATATTGATATGAGCATCAACAACGACGCGACCATGAACGGAACTGTCACGGGCAGTGCTTCACTGGATATTACGCTGCCGGAAGTGTCGGCAAAATTTGCGGGCGGATCGGTGAAGGTCGGATTTGTACCCAAGCTGAAATTCAGCGCGTCGGCAGAGATCACCGTCGACGCTTCGTTTTCCTACAAAGTGGGTTTCAACTGCTCCACAACAGACGGTCTTGTCAATACCAGCGATGAAAAGCCCTCCTTCACACTTAATGTCAAGGTAGAAGGCGAATTGTACTTCGGAGTGGAGATGACCCCCTCCGTCACCTTTATCGAGGCGGGCGTGGGCAAAACCAAGCATTATCTTGCCAAGCTGAATGTGCCAATAGAGGTCGGTCTGAAAACGACAGGCGAATTGAAATACCCGTCCGGTCACGGCTGTGAACAGTGTATTGAAGGCGAATTTTTTCTTCGTGCCAAAATCACGCCATCGGTCAAGCTGCTGGTCAAAAAGAGCTTCAGCAGCGAAAGCGCCAAAAAGGAATACTCCAAACCGCTGTTGGACAAAGATTTTAAAGTCGGAGACTGGTATTATTCCGTAGATCACGAAAGGCTGGGAATGGGCGAATGCCCCTATAAAGACGAAGTACTTGACTCAGGCAAATGTGGTGTTGACATCACCTACACGCTTTTTAAAAGCGGCTTGCTGGAACTGGTTGGCAGCGGTGAGATGTATAATTATTCTAATGAAGATGGAATGCCTCCATGGTCTGGTAAATGGGCATCTATAAAACGTGTGATATTCGGTGGAGAGATAACTTCGATTGGCGATTGTGCGTTTCAAAGTTGCAGATATTTAGTGAATATTGATTTTCCCGATTCCATAACATCAATTGGAAAGTATACTTTTTCTGGATGTACCAGATTAACGAGCATAACAATACCCTATTCCGTTACTACGATTGGCGATTATTGTTTTTTTGACACCAGCGGTCTGACAAGCATAGATCTTCCAGATTCTGTTACTACGATTGGTGATTATGCATTTTATAATTGCGTCGATTTATCGAGTATAACTCTTTCTGATTCCTTAATAACGATTGGTGATTATGCATTTTCCAAATGTGAAACGTTAACGAGCATTGTTATTCCTGATTCTGTTGCATCAATTGGCGATTATGCATTTTCATACTGTAAGTATCTATCGGAGATAAGCATACCCGACTCTGTTACTACAATTGAAGATTATACATTTTATAATAGTATCGGTTTAACGAGTATAACGATACCCGATTCTGTTACCACGATTGGTTATTATTCTTTTTCAAAATGTACTAATTTAAAAAACATAGTCATACCAAATTCCGTTACGAAGATCGGTAATTTTGCATTTACCGATTGTACCAGTTTGACAAGAATAGTGATTCCAAATTCTGTAACTACAATTGGAAGTTCTACGTTTTCAGGTTGTAGCAGTTTGACAAGTGTATCTATTCCACAATCGGTTACAACGATCGGAGAATCTGCATTTTTATATTGCCGCAGTTTGACAAATATATTAATCCCGAATTCTGTTACTACAATTAAAGGGGCTGCATTTTCAGGTTGCAGCAGTTTGATAAATATATCAATTCCAAATTCTGTTACAACATTAGAAGAAGGTGCGTTTTCATCTTGTAGTAAATTAACTAATGCTTCTATATCCAATTCTGTTACCGTAATTCGTGCAAATGTGTTTAGTGATTGCACGAGACTAAGGAGTATATATATTCCCAAATCAGTTACAGTCATTCGCGCTTACGCTTTCGCTAGATGCAGCGAACTCGAGGATATCTATTATGAAGGATCTCAGGAAGAGTGGTGGGACGTAAGTACAACTGTGCTTGAAAACGCTAATTTTTCTAAAGCCACCGTCCACTACAATTGCACCATGCCATCCTCATCACCTGTTCCCGTGCGTTCTTCCGGAAACAGTGGAACCAAAACGGCGTACTTTAACGATCTTGTTCCAATTGAGGACTACCTCTTTGTCGTTTCCAAATCAAGCGATATGGAAAAGATGCTTGATGCGGAGAATCTGCTCTATATCGATCATGTGACAGCGGCAGAGGATGGCACGCTTACCGTTATCTATGAGCCGAGAGAGGAATATGAAGGCGCGGTTGTCAAACCCCTCGGCCCGGTCAAAGACTCATATGCCCTTACCGCCTCTCCCGATTCGCCGCAGAAAATCGGCACTCCCATTACCCTGACCGCCGAAGGCGGCAGCAGTTACCGCTTCTACTATGAACTGGATGGCAAGAGTACCACTATCAGGGATTTCGCGGCTGAAAACACCTGCGTCTGGACGCCGACGGCTCCGGGAGATTACATCCTTTATGTCGATATCAGAGATGAAAACGAACAGCTTGTCGCTGTCAAAGGAATAAAATACACCGTTACCGACGCGTATTCCTTCACCCTCGACAAGGAGGGCGAGCAGAACGTCGGCGTGAACATGACGCTCACAGCCGAAGGCGGGGCTTCGTACAAATTCTACTATGAATACAACGGCGCATGGTGCAATATCACTTCCAACACCACAGGTATTTGCGAATGGTCGCCGAAATACGCGGGCAATTATATGCTCTATGTCGATATCAAGGACGCAAACGGCAAAGTCATTGCCTCCCGTACACAGGAATTTAAGCTGAATGACCCCTTCACACTGACAAGCGACGCTCAGTCAACCGAGCTTCCCTACGGTAAGACGATCCACTTCACCGCAGACGGCGGCACAAGCTACAAGTTCTATTACGAGAAGCAGGGCGACTGGCAGAGAG
>CACYCN010000407.1 GCA_902772895.1 uncultured Ruminococcus sp. | reverse complement strand
TAAGGTAGATCTGGTGCCGGAAGAAAATATTATCGGCAAAGCCGTTTTTCGTATCTATCCGTTCGACAGTTTCGGGGTACTTTCCTGAACCGCCGGACAGCTGACAGGCTGACACCATTCCGATCTTTCGTATCAGCCGATGTCTTGTTGAGAAAAGAATCGTAACATTTTTACCTAATATGAGGTGGCATTATGTCGAAAAAAAAGAATCAGGAAATGCAAGAAGAAACCGCCAGGGTTTCCGAACAGGAAGAAAGAATTACCGTATCCGGGCTGATATTTGACTGGCTCGGCGCTTTATTTGGAACACTGTTGATCGTGCTGCTGGTTATGACATTCTTTGTGCGTCAGGTTACGGTAGACGGCAGTTCGATGACCAATACCCTTGCCGATCATGACAGACTGCTGGTCGCAAGCTTTATGTATACCCCACAGAATGGCGATATCGTGATTGTTACACATGGTGAAAAACATAAAGACCCTATTGTCAAACGTGTCATTGCTACTGCCGGTCAGAAACTCCGTATTGATTATGAAAATAATAAAGTATATGTGGACGGCGTTGAACTGCATGAGGACTATATCAAAACCAAGGTGGATCCTATTACCGGTCAGACCGTTCCCTGTCAGACGATCATGATGTCTGATGCTACCGAAATCCCCGAAGTGATTCCGGAAGGTTATGTCTTTGTCATGGGAGATAACCGTGAGGATTCTCTTGACAGCAGAAGTCAGCGCATCGGACTGATTCCGGTGGAAAATATCATCGGTAAGGCTTTTTACAGAATTTATCCGTTCTCAGCTTTCGGAACGATAGAGTAACATGGATCAGCGGCTCTGTCATTTTTGGCAGGAGCCGCTTATTACAGGAGAAATTTATGGAAGAATTAAAAAGTATACAGTGGTTTCCGGGTCATATGACCAAAACGAAACGTAAAATCGAATCTCAGCTCAAACTGATCGATGCGGTGGCAATCCTGCTCGATGCCAGAGTGCCGTATTCAAGCTGTAATCCGGATCTCAGAAGTATTATCAATAATAAGCCCAGAATGGTGGTGCTGAATAAATGTGATATGGCGGATCCTGCGGAAACACAGCGCTGGCTTCAGTATTTTCAACAGAATCGGATCAGTGCGATCGCTCTTGACTGTAAATCAGGCAAGGGCTTTCATGCTTTTGTTCCTACTGTCAAAAATGTTCTTTCGGAGAAAATACAGGCATGGCAGGCTAAGGGGATGACGGGACGTACCATTAAAGTTATGGTTGTCGGAATCCCGAATGTGGGCAAATCTTCCTTTATTAACCGTCTGTCCCGTCAGAATCGTGCCAAGGTGGAGGACAGACCCGGTGTGACAAGAGGAAATCAGTGGTTCACGGTCGGAAAGGGTTTTGATCTGCTGGATACTCCCGGCGTATTATGGCCGAAATTTGACGATAAATCCGTCGGTGAAAAACTGGCCTATATCGGTTCGGTAAAGGATGATGTTCTGGATACGGAACATCTGGCGGGACGTTTGCTGGAATTCCTGAGAGACCGCTATCCTTCACCGCTTTGTGATCGCTATAAGCTCAGTCAGGAGGAGATCCGGACTTTGCAGGGATATGAAATTCTGGAACTTGTCGGTAAAAAAAGAGGAATGTTGATTGCCGGCGGGGAGATCAATACCGAACGGGCAGCTATTACCGTACTTGACGAATTCAGAAGTGCGGTAATGGGAAAAATGACCCTTGATAAGGTTGAGGAATGTGGTGATGTCAGAATATGAAAAAGAAAAACCAGAACATTCTGTTTGAGGATGAATATGATGACCAATATGATGTATGGTATTATGAAAAGAAATATCGTGAGAGGGGTTGTCATAGGATCGCCGGAGTCGATGAAGCCGGCAGAGGTCCGTTGGCAGGTCCTGTCTGTGCTGCGGCGGTGATTTTGCCGGAGGACCTGATCATTGAAGGAGTCAATGATTCCAAAAAGCTAACGGAAAAAAAGAGGGAAGCATTGTTTGATGTTATCAAGGAAAAGGCGATTGCCTGGTCGGTTGCATGGGCGAGTGTGGAAGAAATTGAGGAGATGAATATCCTGAATGCTTCGCTGACGGCAATGAAGCGTGCCATCGAATCGTTGAAACCTGAGGCGGATTGTGCTTTGATTGACGGCAACAGAATTCCTCTATGGGTGGATGTTCCATGTTATTGTCTTGTCAAAGGAGATTCGTTATCCCATTCTATCGCAGCGGCGTCTATTCTGGCAAAAGTCAGCAGAGACCGGTTGATGTTGGAATATGCTGAAAAATATCCGCAGTATCATTTTGAAAAGCATAAGGGGTATGGTACCAAGGCGCATGAAGAAGCTTTGAAAATATACGGTCCTTGTGAGATTCATCGTCCTTCATTCCTGAAAAAGTTTGAACAGAAGTATGGGATGCGTCAGGGCAGAACCGTTAACCAGCGGATCGGAGATTACGGGGAAGACTATGTTCTGAAATACCTGATTCAAAAGGGCTATGAATTGGTGGCACGAAATTATCACAGTTTCTACGGCGAGATTGATCTGATCGTGAGAAATGCCGATACCATCGTATTTGTCGAAGTCAAGACGAGAAAAGTTGACAGTATTGTGGAGCCGGTTTTTTTTGTGGATAAAAGAAAGCAGACGAAAATAGTTAAAACCGCTCTGATGTTTTTGCAGGAACACCCTTATGATCTGATGATACGATTGGATGTGGCAGAAGTTGTTTATTCTCCCAATTACGACGAACCCGTTTTAAACTATATCGATAACGCTTTCTTCTGGGAATCACCCAACTACCCAGGGGGGACTTTCGAGTGAAAGTCCCCCCTGGACCCCCGAAAGCTGT
>CACYCN010000406.1 GCA_902772895.1 uncultured Ruminococcus sp. | reverse complement strand
GAATCACGCAAGACTGGTGCATATCTCTACCGGCAGCGTCATGGGATGCCGTCAGAACGGATTGCCGCCTGTGAGCTATCATTTTGACGAACACGTCCTGTATGCCGGTCAGGAACTGGAAAGCAATCAGTATATCCACTCTAAGTTTATGGCGGAACGTCATATCTATGAGGAAATGCTTCATAACGGTCTCAGAGCAAAGGTGTTCCGTGTAGGTAATCTTGCTCCACGCTTTGAAGACGGTGAACTCCAGATCAATTATACGACCAATAACTTTATGAATACTCTGCGTGCCTATACCACGCTCGGCGTCGTCAGCTATGATCTGCTCAATAAATCAACGGAGTTCTCCCCCATCGACAGTCTGGCAAAAGCCGTTCTGGTATTGGCTGAGACACCCGATGACTGTGTATGCTTTATCCCGCTTAATCCCCACAGACCGCTGTTCGGCGATATCTACCGCAGTCTGAAAGAGATCGGTCATCCCGTTGCGGGAGCGGAAAATGATGAGGTCGCTCAGGCGCTGAATGATGCCCTGGCTGACGATAATACCCGTCAGGCTGTCGCAAGTCTCATCGCTTATAAGAGTAATGACAATATCCAGACTATCGGTCTTGACAGTCTCAATCTATACTATACCCTCTGTGTTCTGGAGCGTCTCGGATTCTCATGGCCTGAAACGGGTACGCATTATATCAGGCAATTCCTGGAGAAGTTGGAACAAAAGGGATTCTTCGGAGGAAACAGAGAATGAAGTTATTTCATGAACTGATATCGGATCATGCCGCTGCTTTTCCCGGAAAAACAGCGGTCATGGATCAAAACGGGGCACTCAGCTATCGTGAACTGGATAGGCTGGGGAATGCCTTCTCCTACAAACTGCATTGTCTCGGCGTTATGCCGGGCGATGCGGTAGCGGTATATGTGCCGTATGCCAAAGAGATTCTGACAGGCGGCATTTCCGTATTACGGGTGGGCGGAATCTTTATTCCCCTGGATTACGCCTATCCTGAAAAACGGCTGGAATATATTCTCGAAGATTCCGGCGCCACGGCAATCCTTACCACACACGCTCTCTGGCAAGAAAAACCTCTCGGCTTTCCCATGGAAAAGGTCGTTTTCCTTGACGAACCGACGGATTCCGATATTACTTTTGACGGAGACGGCTCACTTTCCGAAGATTCTCCCGCATTGCTGCTCTATACCTCCGGTACTACCGGAAAACCCAAGGGCGTTCTCCATTCTCAGAATATGCTCCTGCATATTGCGGACTGCGCCAAACGCTATCCCGATGCCGCACTGAATGCGGATACCCGTTCGGGAGTGATGTCAAGTTTTCCCTTTGTCGCTACCATGACGTTTCTCATCGGCCCACTGGTTCAGGGCGGAACGGTTTGTATCGCTCCGCCCGCTGCCCGGAAGGATCTCGGTTTTTTATATCAATTCATCCGGGAATCTCAGGTGACGCATATCTTTCTTCCTTCCGGTCTTGCCGCTATCATGGCCGAAGACTATGATCTGAGCGGTGTGTTTGTTTTCGCAGCGGGTGAAAAACTGCGGAATTTCCGTGCCCTTTCCCCCGCTAATGTCCTGATCAATATGTACGGCAGTACCGAAACCTGCGCTGTCGTTACCAATCGCATCTGCGGTAATGAGGAAAGAATTTTCGTCGGTCAGCCGTTTGACAATACCAGAACCATGGTTGTGGATGAATCTCTCCGTCCTGTCTGTAACGGTGAAAACGGTGAACTGCTGATTTCCAATTCCTATATGTCAAAACAGTATTTCAGACTCCCTGAACAAAGTGCCGGTAAATGGGTCGAACTTGACGGGACTTTATGGTTCCGATCAGGCGACCGGGCGGTCTGTCATGAAAACGGTGATATTGATATTCTCGGACGTACCGATAATATGATCAAACTGCGGGGCTTCCGTATCGAAACCGGCGAAGTGGAAGCCCAGATCGCCGCCGCTCTGCCCAGACTCGGCAGAAATGATGTCGGTCAGCTGGTGGTTGTCGTCAAAAGCATTTCCGGTACGGATCATCTTTCGTGCTATTATGAGGCTTCGAAGGAACTGGATAAACGGGCTGTCAAAGAGGAAATCGCCGGTTATCTCGCAGAATATATGGTGCCTGATGTCTGGGTCAGAATGGACGCTCTTCCCCGGAATCTGAACGGGAAAGTCATGCGCAATGAACTCCCGCAGCCGAAAAGAGAACGTAAGACCGCCGGGGTACTCGACAGTGAAGTGATCGTCCGACTGCTGCTTACGGCTGCCGATGTGCTGGATACCGATTTTACCATCTCTCCGGAGGACAGATTTACCGATATCGGCGGTACCTCTCTGAATGCAATGGTTTATGCCTCCGCACTCCGTGAACAGGGTATCAAGATCAGCGGTGCACAGGTGCTTCAGTATAATCAGTTCCGTAAGATCGCACAGGCCGCTGAAGTCGTTTATGAACAGCTTTGGTCCCAGGAAGAATATGAGGCGGTTCGCTCTGACTTTGCCGAAAGAGGCGAACATATCCGGAAGGTTCTGCCCATTACTCCCCAACAGGATGAAATGCTGTTTGAACAGATTCTTTTTCCCGATACCGAAGGACTTCGTACGGTTTTATTCTTTCAGGTGGACAGCGTTATTGCCGGTCAGCATCTCAGAAATGCTCTGGATATCCTGGCACAGGAAAATGAGGAACTTCGTTCTGCCATTGTTTTCCACGGTGTTTCGGTCATTCAGCAGGTGATTACCGACCGTTCTATCCCTCTCGAAATCATCGAGGCGGATCAGTTTGAATCGGATGCCCTGGAAGCAATGCGTAAACATATTGCCTATACGCCGATCGATCTTCAGTATGACAGCATGATACGCTTTGTTTGTCTGCATGCCAACGGCAGAAGTTTCCTGTATGTCATGGTACATTCCATCGCTATCAGGCAGGAACAGATCAAGAGCTATCTGGCACGGCTGATGGATCTGCTTCAGGCAGATTATCCTGACGATACTTCCATCAGCGGATGGTATGAGATCCTTCAGATGTCCCTCGATTCCGATGAACCAGCTGAATCTGCTGAATCCGCTGTCAGGGACAGAAAAACACCTGTTGCAAAAGACGTGACGGAAGAACTGTGTGTCTATTCCGAAAACGATGGACCCAAAATGGTGTTTGTCCATACCGGTAATACCGGCAGTGAAGCGTATTATCGCCTGGCTGACAGAATCGGTGACCAGGTATCCTTTGCGGTCATTGAACCGTTTAACCTGTATCACCCTCAACAGGCTGTCTATGGGATTCGGAATATTGCGGCAAACTATATCCGTATCCTGAAAAACTATCAGCCGGAAGGTCCGTATATTCTCGGCGGCTGGTGCTATGGCGGTGTCGTGGCTCACGAAATGGCTTGTCAGCTCGAACAGGCCGGAGAAGATGTCAGGTATCTCTTTATGCTGGATTCCCATGCTCTCGGAAACGAAAAACTCCGGGAAATGTCCAAAGGTATGCTATCCGAAATCAATGCGGAATACTTTGAGACCTGTCCGCTGTTCGCCGAACTTCGTGAAAACGGTATGCTTGAGGCTATGATTACCAATGCCGCTCATGTTTCAGAGGATCTGATGAATCATATGCCGTCTTTTTATCACGGTCGTGTGACGTATTTCAAACCGGAACTCATTCCTGCCGGCGTTACCGGTGATAATTTTAACTATTGGAATAACATGATGAAATTTGAAGCCGGTAATTTTGAAAACTACTGCAGCAGAGATCTGATGACCATTATTCATACCCCTCATGAACATGATCTGATGATGGACGACCCCTCTCTGAATATTATTGTTCCCGAAATCCTCAAAGCAGTCAATCAATATCGTTGACGTAAATGATAAAACGCTCTCCTGTCCGGGATAGACATCCCTCAGGAGAGCGTTTTTACGTCGGCGGCTTACCGTATTATTCGATACAGACGATTTTATCAAAGCCGGTCAGCGTTATCACCGTTCTGACATTTTTGCTCAGATTCCGCAGAACAAGTCCACCCTTTTTCTGCATTTCACGGTGGGCAACCACGATCACTCGTAATCCTGCCGAAGATATGAAATCGGTTTCTGCAAGATCAAATATCATCTTTTCACAGTTTTCGGCATATTCCGCAAATGTCAGTTCTAACTGCGGAGCCGTCATCGTATCGATTCTTCCTTCAATCAATAACGTACAGGTCTTATCATTTTCCGTTGCCTTAATTGTCATGAAAACGCTTCCTTTCAATCTGAATTTTCCGACTCTCTTGTGCTGCGGCATTGACCGTCGGATTTCCGGTATTCCGACTGTGCCTCCTGATCGTTCCGGCTGCTGCACTGATGTTAATCCTATTATATCATGATTCCACTTCAAGTCAACACTTTCGGCACAGGTGTCACCGAAATCAAATTTGTCCCGGGAGTCCTCTGGGGGAAACCCTTTGTTTGAAAACAAAGGGTTCTCCCCCAGACCCCTTTCCTAAAAAAACT
>CACYCN010000405.1 GCA_902772895.1 uncultured Ruminococcus sp. | reverse complement strand
CTTTGACTTCGGCGGCGGTATCTATCTTGAGGACGATAATAACCGTCTGACCTGTGAAAACGTAAATATTCTTACCTGCACTGCCGATGATAATCAGGGCGGCGGTATCTATCAGGATCACGGCGAAACTCACTGGGTCGGCGGAAACATCAGGAACTGCCGCGCAGGAAAGGATCATGGCGGCGGTTTCTGTCAGAACAACGGCAAGGCGTATTTTGAGAACGTCAGTTTTGATGGCAACTATTCCAGGGATCACGGCGGCGCATATTACTGCAATACCTCGGACGGTCTGTGGTTCATAGGCTGCAAAATGACCGGCAACAGAGCCGACAATCACGGCGGGGCGGTCTATACGACCGAGGAGCATATTTATATGGAGAACTGTACTGTGGTTTCTAACTCTGCCGGCGGAGTTGCCGGCGGAATTTATATCGACGAGGAAATAAGTATGGCAGGAGTTATGGTCATACGCGGCAACGACGGCAAGGATTCCAGGGATAATCTTGTGCTGCGCAAGGGAGCGCTTCTCTATAACCTCGGTCTTGAGACGGGTTCGGATATCCATCTGCGCAGCGAAGCCGACGGAGAGGTAAAGATGGGCGGCAGCCTGATGAGCGAATATCAGCTCAGTCAATATTTTCACGCCGATTACGGCAGCCTGTCGATGACGGAAACGCAGACGGTCGATACAAGTCTGCGGGCATCGGTCTTTTCCGGAGGAACAATGGCGCTGATTATCGGCGCAGCGGTTATACTCATTGCACTGGCGGCTGGAATTATTTATCAGCGGAAGAAGCAGAAGGGAGGAGCACAATGAAAAGGTTAAGACGTTTTCTTGCCGTTATTGCGCTTGTGCTCGTTGCCGGTTTATGTATCAGCAGTGAAGCGTTTCAGATCGTATCCAACGCAGTCGGTGAGGATATCAGGAATTCAAAGCTGTATATCAGCGAGGTCAGGATGTTCTACGGCACGACAATGTCACAGGCCAGGCAGGCTTGTGAAAGTGAAGAGTACATTTTCTGCCCGACCAATCTCAATGAAGGTGCGCCGAAGGTGACGGATAACGATTTTAACAAGTATAATCATACCTCCCCTACGGAAACGTTTATTTATCTGGGGTATAAGACAACGGATGATCCGGACAATGCCATTACGGATTTGACGCTGTTGGATATGAAATATACGCATTTTGAAAAAATAGATTATGAAAAGTACCTTAACGACCACATGGGGGAATTCAAAGATCAGGCCAGCCAGATGATGGTGCTTGTCTGCGAACTGGACAGAAAGGTACAGGCGGGCAGTCCGAACGCCCTTATGGCGTATGATTCCCTGAATCTGTTCTATGTGGATGAGAATAAGCCCCATGATGCCGAAACCAACCATCTTGGCTACTATCTGATTCACGATGCGGATATTGCGTTTTTTGAAAAGTTTATTCAGCGGGGCAACGCACAGATTCTTGGGAAAATGACTGGTCTGCTGGCCAGTGCGACCGCCGATTACAGCGAAAGCGGTAAAACATGGGTAGACCGTGCCAAGGTCAGCGAGATTGCCACACAGTATGCAAACGCACCCTCAGCTACCAAAAATATGTACGATCAGAACTATGAAGACCCTGCCAGACAGCTTGTTAAATTTTTCCGTGAATTCAGCGAAACATACACCGAAGCCAAAAGCCGCTTTGATGCCTACGGCGCCACGCTGGGCTATGCGGAACTGGAGGGAATGACGACAGAAAACAGCGCAGAAAAGCTGAAAGCCGCCGGTTCCAACTGTCGGTTTCCGGAGTATTCCGAAGCGCTGAAAACCTACGCTTTGCTGGATGCTTTTCCTTTCCAGACAAAGGGTGAAAAGATCGTCAACAACGCCGATTTGCTGAACGGGGAAGAAACGAAAGGGACACAGGAAACTACACAGGAAACCACACAGGAAACCTATACCAGAAATCTGACGCTGGCAGGATACATCATGGAACTGGCGCAGGATGAAACGCTGGAGGATCACATCTCTAAGATATATCCGCTGGTTCAGGGAATGACGCAGGCACAGCGGGCAGCTCTTTCACTGTGCGGCTTCGGAAAGCTCATTGAAGGTCTGTACCAGTCAAATGATTACCCTGCCAAACGCAGTCAGGCGGTAGAAGAGTCTATGCGGAAGCTGAAGGAATACGGCTATTCTGACGGCAGAGTATATGTTTGGTCCGGAATGGATACCTCGCTCTACAACAAGAAAGTCGCACAGACCGATGTCCGCAAACAGGCCGCCGCCGCCGGTACACGGCTTCAGAATTCCATCTCGGAAGCGGAACGTAAAGAGCAGGATACGCTTACCCAGACGATGATAATCATTGATATCTGCACAATGGGCTACGGCGGCATTATGACGGTTGCCTATGCTGTCATTGGCAGTACCCTGTGGGCGATCGGCACGAATGTTCTCACCTGTGCGGGCTTGAACCTTGCGGCGGGGGCTCTCGGGTCCGCCCTTGCCGGTTATGTGATCGGCGGTGCGCTGTGCGCAATGTGGGCGCTCAATATCATTTGCGTCGTGGTCAGTCTCTTTATGCTGGTGTTTACCATATTCCAGACAACGGGACTTTTAAAGGAATCCTATTACGTTGACTACTCCGCCATTCCGGACGTCGTTTTTGATGCCCGTCAATCAGGCACAGGTACCTACTCGGTGCGGTATGATGCCGTAAAAAGTAATGCGGCCTATCCGGATACCCTCGGTAAGGATGTCAACATTGCGCAATTGTGGCATGACGGAATGGGCAGATACGAG
>CACYCN010000404.1 GCA_902772895.1 uncultured Ruminococcus sp. | reverse complement strand
AAGAGGTATGGGTGGTAAAGCGGAATCCCGAGAAGGTAATCAGGATAATCAATGCCAGAACACCGATGGCTCCATATAAACGATACATAGTTTGTTACTCCTTTCTGACGATCCGATAGGTTCCGTTTTTATCGCAGGTCATCAGGAACACTTCGGAAAGTTTCAGGTTTTCTTTTTGCAGAGTATGATCCACAAACTGTCTGTCAATGCCGCAGAATCGCAGGGAAGAGGGAGCGATTTCACCGTCACTGATCACGGTAACAGGAAGTTCGTTCTCCGGCGGACTGAGACGCAGATCTTTCACTTTAACGGTATCATTCTTTGCTTTTTTGAGAACGCTCATCATGCCGTTGGTTTCGAGAATGGCATAGTCTACTTCATCGGGATCAAAGACATCTTTCTGACGCAGTTGTTCCATGAGATCTTCGGTACTGATACGCAATTGTTTCATGGCCTGTTGGTCAATGACGCCATGATTGATGACGATAACGGGTTTTCCGCAGACAAGTTTCCGGATCCGTGTCCGCTTCAGCATCAGATAGGAGAGCATGATCTCACACACCAGCAATATCATAATCGGTAAGACACCGCTGAGCATGGATTGTTCGGTATCCTGCATAGGAATGGACGCAATATTCGACATCAGCAGGGTAATTACCAGTTCACTGGTCTGCATTTCACTGATCTGACGTTTTCCCATCATGCGTACCGCTGCCAGAATAAACAGATACAGCAGAACCGTTCTGATTGCGGAGATCATCATTGAGTTTATCCTCCTGTCATCACTTATGTTTCCGTTTTAGTATGACCCATCGTTTGAATCCTATACCATGAAACGGTATTTCCGTCATTGTTTTTCCGTGAACGGATCATTTCAGGATTCAGAGAAAGAATAAAAAACGGATTTTTGAACCAAACTGTTAGTATCTCAGAAAGTGAGGCGGACAAATGTACAGACTGATCCATCAATTGAAACACATCTATACCGGACGTGTATCGCAGCCGTACCGGGAACCCCGGACAGTGATCTCACCGGAATTGTCAGTAAGTCTTGCCTATCTCAGAAGCGTCTTTGACAACAGCGCTGATCTGACGATCCGGGAACTGCAGTTTTCCAACATACGGGGAGCTGTCATTACCATTGATAATATGATCGATAAACAAGTGCTGGCAGAAAGTATTCTGATGCCGGTGTTGTCTCACCGGGACTATCTGTCTCCCAAGGAATGTTATCGTAATATCCGGTATCGTCTGCTTTATACGGCGGAGTCACTCGAACTTTCCACCTATGAAGAAATCGGGAATAAAATCATGTCAGGGTTTGCGGTAATTGCCGTAAACGGCTGTGAAAAAATGCTTGCGATCGGGATCCAGGGATATGCCAGCCGCAGTGTATCGGAACCGGAGTCTGATGTTGTCCAAAGAGGTTCCAAAGAAGGCTTTGTCGAATCCATCCGTGTCAATATGACCCTGCTGAGAAGACGACTGAAAAATCCACGGCTGAAATTTGAGACGATGACCATCGGCAAAACCGGCAGAACGGAAGTGGCATTATGTTATCTGACGGACGCAGTTTCGTCAGAGATACTGGGAAAACTACGTCAGCGATTAAGGAGCGTTCCGCTCGAAACGGTATTATCAGCGGGCTATCTGGTGCCGTTTTTAGAAGACCGGCAGGATTTTTCTCTGTTCAGCGGCGTGGGAGTTACCGAACGTCCCGACAGTGTCTGCGGCAAGCTGACAGAGGGACGGATTGCCATACTGGTAGACGGGGTACCTTCCGCACTGGTAGTACCGTATATTTTTGTGGAACAGTTCCAGTCTTTGGATGACTATTCGAATCATGCCTATTTTGCGACCTTTACCCGGATCCTGAAATATGCGGCATTTCTGATATCCGTTTTACTGCCGGGAATATTTGTGGCACTGGGCACCTTTCATCCTGAAATGTTTCCGACACTGATGCTGAATAAGATAGCCGGTTCCATTGCCGCCACACCATTGCCGCTGACTACCGAAACGGTACTGATTCTGTTCATCTATGAGATCATGCGGGAAGCCGGATTACGGATGCCACAGCCGCTGGGATATGCGGTCAGTATTGTGGGCGGACTGGTGGTAGGTGATACGGCAGTCAATGCCGGACTGATCGGAGCGCCGACACTCATGGTAGTCGCCATCAGTGCCATCAGCAGTTATGTCGTACCGAATCTCTATGCCCCTTCCGCCATCCTTCGACTGATTTTTACGTTTGCCGGCGGATTATCCGGTATCTGGGGATTATCGGTGCTTTTATGTGTGGTACTGGTGAATCTCTGCGGCAAGAACAGTTTCGGGATTCCTTATACGACTCCCGTGACACCGATCAGTGCGGTGGCTTTCCGGGATGTATTAGTGAGAGCCGGGTGGCGTATTTTAGCCCGTAAAACGGAAAAAGTGCAGAATCTTCCCGGCGCAAGCAATCAGCAGACGGGAACCGAACCGGATCGGAACGGGGAAGCATCGTCCGACCCGTAACGGAAAGAGACTGTAATTGGCCGGAGACGGCGATAAAGGAGGAATATGACCATGCAAACAGGTCAGCAAAGTTCCGAAAAGGCATATATTACGGCCGGACAGTTCTTTGTACTGCTGTTGGTAAGTCGATTATCACTGACGCTGCTTTTTTCTTCGGAACGGTCGGGAAACGGAGATCTATGGGATTTCTTTTTCCCGATATTGCTATCGGTTCCGTGTCTGATATTGTTACTGCTGCCGCTGCTGTGGTATTTCCGACAGAATACCGGTTGTTCGGTGTGTGAATATGCCGTAAGAAAGATGGGAAAAGTCGGGAAAATTCTGCCCGTACTGTATGCCGTCTATTTTTGGATAACCGCTGCCGGTCTGTTATTATCTCTGCGGGAGTTTCTGCTTGCCGTACTGCCGGAGGGACTGCATGAAGGTGTGATTCTTGTATTACTGCTGGGCGGAGTGGTATATGCGGCATGTAAAGGCATGGAAGCCGTTTCAAGAATGTCAGGATTGGTACTGGTCATGCTGATACTGGCGGGGATTCTGCTGATCGTGTTTTTGTCGCCGAATTACTCTTCCGAAAAACTGCCGCCGTTTTTCCGGCTTTCATACGGCAGGATCAGTCAATGTCTGATTTACTTTTTAGGACGCATGAATGTTCTGGCAAGTCTGTGTGTCTTATCTTCCTCACTGAAAGGACGTCCGGCAAGCAAACTGATTCATTGGAGTCTGTGGCTTTCCGGGATCTTGCTGATAGTATTGATTCTGTTCAAAGGCTGCGCCGGCGAGTATCTTCAGACCAGAGCGTTTCCGGTTTATCAGGTAACGGAAATTTCGGGAGTACTGCAGCGCTGGAAGCCGTTTCTGATATTTGTCATGGTATGCGCGGTATTTTGTTGTCTGACACTGCTGCTGTTATCCCTGTCACAAAGTGTCGTATTAAGTGTGTCACGTATTTCCCGGAAGAAAATGACCGTTTTTGCAGGAATCGCCTTAGCAGGTGTGATTCCGCTATTATCCTTGCCGGTAGTCCGGTGGTTTCTGACCGATGGGATCATGGCATTGGTATCGGGTATCATTTTTGTTACGGTTCTGCCGCTGGTTGTTGTGATTCATGAAAGGGTAACGAATCCGCACAAAAAAAGACATCTTTCCAGACGTGTGATTCCTGCCGCTGTGAGTCTGTTGATTCCGGGTCTGATGACACTTGTCATGTTACTGTCTCTGACCGGATGCGCCAGACAGCTGAATCAATCGCTGATCGTACAGGGAATGGGCATTGACCTGAAGGACGGGAAATACCGGCTGACTTATATCGTACTGGATACCGATAACCTGGAAAACGAAAATGCTTCCGTGATTCTTCGTTCCGAAGGAAACAGTACCGAAGAGGCTCTGGCAGCATTACAGCAGCAGCGTGGAAAACAATTGATTCTGAATCAATGTCTGTTTCTGATGCTGAATGAAGAAGCGGCAGCAGAGGTGCAGCAGACGCTTTCCGTTTTTGAAACGACAGAGGATTTCAAAAAAACCGCTAACTTAATGGTATCATCCTCAGCTGCGGATGATACCATTACGACGGCTTTACAGCAGCTTGGCTATCATGCCGAGAGTATTAACGTCATTGCGGACAGTAAAGAGATCCGTCAGCCGGAAATCCACAGTTCTTTTTCCGAACTGATGACCGCTCATCAACAACAGGAAAATGCGTTTCTGTTTCCGTACCTTGTGGTCAACAGGACAGAGAACGCCCTGCAGGTTGACGGAAGTTTTCTGTCCGATTCCGGTAACATTCAGATTCTGAATGAAGAAGAAACCCTTGCCGTACTTGCCATGCGGGAACAGTTATCCGATTATGTCGATACAGTGCAGCAGGAGGGAAAGAATGTTTCATTCCGGATTGCCAGGGTTGATTCCGCACTGACGCCGGTGCTGAAGGAAGAGAGTCTGACACTGCACTTTCAGATGAGACTGATTCTTCCGGATCATCCTGACGGGAATCCGTCGCTTGATGATCTGATTACCGATAAATTCCGTCATGCTTTGGAATCCTGTGTCCGGAAGACGGTTCAGACAAACGGCAGTGATATTTTCGGCGTATTGTCCTCTTTGCAGGGGACCGGTCCCGATAGCGATCTTTCGCCCGATCACTTCCGTCATCTTCTTCAGAGTTCCCGGATCAGGATGACCGTCAATTGCGAATCGTCTGCGGCAATGTCAAGAACCGTCAGCTATCGTCAACTTTCATTCGTCTGAGTGACAGAAGGGAAAACGTGATGTCAAAGAGGCAAGCAGTGACTGCTTCAGAATGTGTGGTCACTGCTTGTCTTTTTTTGATTTTGCGGAAATGAGAATGGTTTATTTAAGAATCGGGTAGCAGAAAAAATCAGAAATAATGAGAATAAGAGAGAAAATGAGAGATTATCAATTTTTTAGCTAAGGAAACCACATATTTTTGACTTTTTCTGACTTTGACCTTTTCTGACTTTAAGGCTATAATAAACTCACAAGGTCAAAGAAAGTCAAAGTTAAAAAAGACGGAACAACAATCAGACAGATTGTATGATCCGGGACAAAGAAACAAGCAGGTCAGGAAGTGATTACCATGAAAATGAGCGACATTGTAGCGGGTTACATCATCAAGATGCTGGATGAAAGTGACGGCAACGCAGAGATCCAGCGAAACGAGCTGGCCAATCTGCTGGGGTGTGTACCGAGCCAGATCAACTACGTCATTACGTCACGTTTCACACCGGAACAGGGGTATATTGTAGAGAGCAGGCGAGGAGGCGGCGGCTATATTAGGATCACAAGAGTCACGACAGACCGTCGGGTAGCGATCATGCATATCGTGAACTCGATCGGACAGCGCATCTCAGCGGCATCGGCAAGAGCCATCATAGACAATATGACAGCCCAGCGGATGATTTCGGAATATGACAGTCTGCTGATTCAGTCAGCGCTGTCGGATAAAGCATACGGCAGTGTCCCTCAGGAAAACCGGGATATTCTTCGGGCGTCGATCCTGAAAAATATGCTCATGACAATCGTTATCCTGCAAGACTGAAACAGCGATCCAGAGAAAAAATGAAAAAGAAAACGGAGGTAATCTTATGTTATGTCAATCCTGTGAAAAGAAACAAGCCACCACACATATCAAGACCATTCTCAACGGAGAACTGAAAGAGTACAATCTCTGCAGTGAATGCGCCCAGAAACTCGGATATAATTCCTTCTACAGCGGATTCGGATTTGATCTGGATAAGCTGTTCGGCAGCTTCATGGAAGGCATCGGCACTGTCAAGACAAAAAAACGCTGTCAGTGCTGCGGAAGCAGTTTTGAAGATATTGCCAAATCCGGCAAGGTGGGATGTGCGGAATGTTATGATACGTTTTATGACGAGCTGATGCCGTCGATCCAGCGAATTCATGGCAGAACCTCCCACACCGGCAAGCTGGCGCATTCAGCCGGCACGGAAGTCAGAATCAAGAATGAAATTGCCCGCTGCCGTTCAGAACTGGAACAGGCGATCAAGGCGCAGGAATTTGAAAAAGCGGCCGAACTGAGAGACAGGATCATCGAGTTAGAGAAGAACGGAAAGGAATGATAGATATGTCAGAGAAGAAATATAACGATCTGAAGAACGTCAGTGATGTGGTGATCAGTACACGCATCCGTTTTGCGAGAAATCTGCGGGAATATCCTTTTCCGTGTCGGCTGAGCGACGAGAAGAAGCGCAAGGTAGCATCCATCGTAAAAGAAGCCGTCCTGGAAGGACATTCAGCCATTTCCCACCGGTTCCGTTATATCCAGATGTCAGAACTGACACAGGAAGAAGCGGTATCTTTAGTCGAACGACACCTGGTCAGTCCGGAGTTCATTTCCGACAGACAGGGCAGAGGATTGCTGTTATTGGACGATGAATCCGTCAGTATCATGATCAATGAGGAAGACCATGTCAGGATACAGGTCATCAATTCGGGCATGAAGCTGGATGACGCCTATGACATGGCGGATAAGATCGACACCTTGCTGGATGAGCAGTTAAATTTTGCCTTCCATGAGAAGTTAGGATATCTGACCCAATGTCCGACCAATATCGGAACCGGTATGAGAGCGTCCCTGATGCTTCATCTGCCGGCATTGATGGAAAGCGGCGCCATGGGAAAGATCAGTGCCTCCCTTTCGAAATTAGGCTTAGTGATTCGAGGCTTATACGGAGAGGGCAGTGATCCCAACGGAGCGATCTATCAGTTATCCAATCAGGTCACCCTCGGAATTACAGAAAAAGAAGCCATCAAGAATCTCCGTGACATTGCCTGTCAGCTTGTCACACAGGAGAGAAACGCCAGACAGAATCTGATCGGGAACATCAATATTCTGGATAATATTTACCGTTCCTTCGGTATTCTGCAGTATGCAAGATTACTGAGCAATCATGAGAGCATGAAATTACTGTCACAGGTTCGTTTCGGAGTAGAGGCAGGATTGTTCGAGAACATCGATTTTGATACGATCAACCGGTTATTCATCGAGATTCAGCCGGCTACCCTGATGAAGAATATCGGAAAGAAACTGACGCCGGCGGAGCGTGACAGAATCAGAGCGGAACTGGTACGGACCGCCCTGATTCAGCCGAAGATTCCAACCAGTCACCGACTGGAAAAGTAATGGATCCGTTCGGCAGATAATAACCGTCGAGTAATTCCGGACATTCCATAGGAAAGCGCACAAAGCTCATTTTCAAACAGCAATTCAAATTCAAACCATCAAACAGAATAAAAGGAAACAGGAGGTTGTATTATGTATCGTTTCAATGGATTTACAGAAAAAGCAAACAGCGCCATCAATCTTGCGATAGAAGCGGCAGAAAATTTCGGACATACCTATATCGGCAGTGAACATCTCCTGCTGGGATTGCTCCAGAACGGAGACGGCGCCGCTTATGCGGTACTGGAACATTGCGGTGCCTCCGAAGAACAGCTGGTCAATATGATTGAACAGGAGATCGGAACCGGTGAGATCACCAAACTGACTCCGGAAGATTTTACTCCCAGAACCAAGCGGGTTCTGCAGAATGCGATCCGTCAGGCGGGAAGCATGGGTCATAATTATGTCGGAACGGAGCATATTCTGATCGCCCTGATTTCGGACAGTGAAAGTTATGCGGTACGCTTCCTGACCAAGATGAATGTTCGTCCGACCGATATTGCCAATGCTTTGA
The DNA here is from genome assembly GCA_902772895.1 of uncultured Ruminococcus sp. Taxonomy (GTDB): domain Bacteria; phylum Bacillota; class Clostridia; order Oscillospirales; family Acutalibacteraceae; genus UBA1213. The sequence continues at coordinate 4,508 of CACYCN010000404.1, read as the reverse complement.
CGGAAGCCCTCGGCGGAAAGGATAACGGAAGCAATTTCACATCTGACAGTAAGACTTCCGCCAGGACAGGCAAGTCTGATACGAAAATGCTGGATCAGTTCGGCAGAGACTTAACGGAAGTTGCGAAGAAGGGCGGAATCGATCCGGTTATCGGACGTCAGAATGAGATTGAACGGGTCATTCAGATCCTGTCCCGCCGCACAAAGAATAATCCTTGTCTGATCGGCGAGCCGGGAGTAGGCAAAACGGCGGTAGCGGAAGGACTTGCCCTGAAAATCGTATCCGGCGACGTACCGGAACCGCTGAAAAATAAACGGATTGTGGCTCTTGATCTGACAGCCATGATTGCCGGAACGAAATACCGGGGCGATTTCGAGGACAGGATCAGCAATGCCATTGAAGAAGTGAAAAAGGCAGGAAATGTCATTCTGTTCATTGACGAACTTCATACCATTATCGGAGCAGGTTCGGCGGAAGGTTCTGCCGATACGGCGAATATTCTGAAACCGTCACTGGCAAGGGGAGATTTTCAGGTAATCGGCGCCACGACGATCAATGAATACCGTAAGTACATCGAAAAGGACGCCGCATTGGAGAGACGTTTCCAACCTGTCACCGTAGGAGAACCGACGGAAGAGGAAGCCATAGAGATTCTGAAAGGACTGCGCGATAAATATGAAGCGCATCATAAAGTCAGGATCACGGATGATGCGATTAACGCAGCCGTAAAACTTTCTTCACGGTATATTGCGGATCGTTTCCTGCCGGATAAGGCGATCGATCTGGTAGACGAAGCCGCTTCCCGTGTCAGACTCAGAGCCTATACCGCACCGGATGACTTACAGGAAAAGGAAAACCGTATCAAAGCTCTGGAACAGGAAAAAGCCGAAGCCGTCAATTCTCAGGATTTTGAGCGTGCCGCTAAAATCAGGGATGAAGAGAAGGCATTAAAAGAAGAGGTTGAAAGCAGGAAAAAGGAATGGCAGGATAAAAACGAAAAGACGAACGGTGTCGTGACAGAAGACGTCATTGCCGAGATCGTTTCCAGCTGGACAGGCGTACCGGTAGTACAGCTGACCCAGGAAGAGAGTGAAAGACTTCTGAAACTGGAAGAGATTCTGCATCAGAGAATTGTCGGTCAGGATGAAGCGGTTTCTGCGGTAGCCCGTGCCATCCGCAGAGGCAGAGTGGGACTGAAAGATCCCAACAGACCGGTCGGTTCGTTTATCTTTCTTGGTCCTACCGGTGTCGGCAAGACGGAACTCTGTAAGGCATTGGCACAGGCAATGTTCGGGGACGAAAATGCAATGATCCGGTTTGATATGTCGGAGTTCATGGAAAAGCACACGGTATCCAAACTGATCGGTTCTCCTCCGGGCTATGTCGGCTATGACGAAGGCGGACAGCTGACTGAAAGCGTCAGAAGGAAGCCCTATTCCGTACTGTTGTTTGACGAAATCGAAAAAGCCCATCCGGATGTATTCAATATGCTGCTTCAGATTCTGGATGACGGTCGTCTGACGGATTCGCAGGGACGTCATGTCAATTTCCGGAATACGGTCATTATCATGACTTCTAACGTAGGTGCCAGACGGATTACCGATAAACAGAAAAATATGGGATTCTTCGGCGGTGAGGAAACCGAAAAGAATGACGCCGAAACAATCCGTGAAACCGTACTCGGCGAATTGAAACAGGTTTTCAAGCCGGAATTCCTCAATCGTGTGGATGATATCATTGTCTTCCATAAGCTGACCGGTGAAAACATCCGTCAGATCGCTTCCAATCTGCTGCAGGGACTGCATCAGCGTCTGAAGGATATCGGCATTGAAGCAAGCTTTACCGATGCAGCCGTTCAGGCAGTCGCCGAAGCCGGATTTGATGATGTCTATGGTGCCAGACCGCTGAAACGGGCGATCCAGTCCCATATGGAAGACGCCTTCTCCGAAAAGCTTCTGGAAGGTGCCATTCATGCCGGACAGACGGTTACCTGTGATTACCGTGACGGTTCCTATGTGATCGAGCCGGTATAAACATAACTGTCCTCTGTCAGGATAACAGAATCAAAAGACAATCAAAAGACAATGACAGGTTTGTCACATCAGACGATGGACAAACCTGTCATTTTTATGACCCGGTAAGAAATTGTCTGCCTTTTTCGGTAACGGCAGTTGCCGTAAATTCCAGCAGTTCGCTGCATCCGAAACGGGAACTTGCCTTGACCAGTCCGTTTTTTCGCAGCAGTTCCAGCGCTTTTCCGATCTCGCTCACGGAGTATTTCCTGCAGACAGGCGCTGCCATGACATCGTTGAAGCTTACGGACGGTTTATTCTGCAGCGCTTCTTTGAGATAAATCAGGATGTTCCTGACACAGGGATCGCTTAATTGCATATCTTTTCACCTCGATTGTCTGATTTCATCTGAATACTATTATTATTATAATGAACTTCCGGAAAAGTTGCAATACTTTCTGTAGGAGAGCCAGGGACATTTGAACAAGTGAATCGCTTGCAGAGTCGAGGGACAGAGTTATTCGTGGGAGACCTGACGATGCTACTGCGCAAAAAGAATTGATTATTGTCACAGAACGTGTTATAATAGAAAAAAATAACAGCGAATATGAAATCAGGCAGAGGTGTTATACTTATGAAAAAAACTTCCCGGATCATTTCCCTCCTTCTGATCATCGTCGGAATAGGTGTTTTTTTGGGCGGGGCCGCATTCGGCGCCATGCAGCTGATCAAAAAATCATCGGAAGACCAGTTTTTCAATACCGCTGAAAAAGTGGTTGCCACCTGTGAAGATCTGAAAAAAGAAAGCAACGGTTCATCTTCCTGTCAGGTCAGTGTGGTTTATTCCTATGGATCAGGGGTCTATACGGCAACACTCGATCAGGTGGACGGCACGAAACTGGATCGCGGCACCACATTCTATCTGTATGTCAACCCGGCTGATCCGGAGGATTGCCGGCTGCCGTATCAGGATTCCTATTTTACAACGAATCTGATCTTTTTTGGCAGCATTGCTGCAGGCGGACTGATTCTGCTGATCGTCGGTATTGCGGTCTTGAAAAAAGCAAAATCGATGGCAGCACCCGTTACCCGTCCTACCGCATTTCTGGATACCCCTGCACCGTCAGGCGGCAGAGCGTCATCCCTTTCCGGCAACGGTTCCGGGATGGCGGCGGATCAAAGATTCCGTTCGGAACCGGCATATCGGAATTCCATGCCTTCACCGGCACCCATGACAAATAACCAGACACCGGCCCCGTTTATGCCTGCGCCCATGACAAATGACCAGGCACCCGCTCCGTTTACGCCGGCTGCTATGACGAGTGAGACCTTGCAGGATCCTGCGATGTTTGCCGAACAGGAAATGGCAACGCCCGAGATACCGTTTGAACCTTCGATGCCCACGGAGCCGGAAATGGCAACGCACGAGATACCGTTTGAACCTGCGATGCCTGCCGAACCGGAAATGACAATGCCCGAGGTACCGTTTGAACCTGCAATGTCTGAACAGACAGGAGGGGGTAATTGGGCAGAGGAAATATTCGGTGACTCCGATGAAACGGATCCGGTACCGCAAGTATCGAAAGAACCGGCAGCGGAAGTGTTACCGGAGACGGAGGATTCCCGGTTTACGGGATTTGTCGATCTGGACGATGATATGTGAATGAAGCATAAAACAGCATGAATCGAGCAAATGAAAAAGCACTTCTGACGAAACTGTCGGAAGTGCTTTTTCGATGGCATTAGGATACGATCCGGTGTGATTTCAATGGACAGGAATTTCGGAAAAGAGAACCTGAAGGAAGCGGTTTTCATACGAGGACAGAGGAAGTATTATCTGCGGAGTCGGAGGTATCCTCGGAAGGAGACGGAGGGCAAAGAGCGGCGATTGTCTGACAGAACTGCATTTTTTGTTCGGAGGGGATGGTTTCATCCTGCAGCAGATGACGGATAACCGCAGTCAGTTTCTCGAACTTTTCCGCAGACGGCAGCGTTTCAAATTCCTTGACAAGATATTCATCGTCTTCGACCAGAAGCCGGTTACGATCTACCGCAAAAAAGTCAGCCAATTTCTGAATTGTTTCCACTCTTCGGGGATATTTTTCTCCGGATTCATAATAGGTATAGGTACGTTTACTGATACCGACAGCTGTTGCCACCTGTTCCTGAGTAAGTTTACGTTGTGTGCGGAATTTCCTGCATTTTTCTCCGAATGTCATAATATCATACTCCGTTTCAAATAAATTGGCAGATTGAACTGATTGTTTGATACGCTATATTATACCATAACTGTTTATGAAAGAAAAGAGGCGGCAGATGTCATTCTGAAAGGTCGGATAGAGGAAAAATATGGCATATAATTCTAAATTGGAATTATAATATTTGTGGAAATCGGTATAATATAATGTCAGAAAATAAAATTGGAGTGATCATTTTTGAATCCGTGGATAACCTCGGCGATCATCATTTTGTTGATCATGTGTTCGGCCTTTTTTT
>CACYCN010000403.1 GCA_902772895.1 uncultured Ruminococcus sp. | reverse complement strand
CTTAACAACGGCATTTCCGTCAGCGGACTGATGCATCAGTCACTGAATGTATCCTATTCGGCTCTGCCAACGGACAGCGAACAATATACCGCTTTCCGTTCAGCGGTTCCCACGGGACTGACCACCGTTTACGGCGTATCCTGTGATGACGGAAAGGGCAACTTTATTCCGGAAGATTACTGGTGTTCAGGCGTCAGCATTTGCGTTCCGGTAGACAGCGACAATGTCATGATCGCAGTCATGGGCACTGACGGCACCGTCCGGACGATCAAACCCGACAGTGTCACGGCAGGCAAGGCATATTTCACGGCGGCATCACCCGTATCCTTTGCGGTGATCAAGACCACTTCCTCCGGTGACAAACCTTCCGATCCCGGCAGTCAGATCATTCCTGTAACGGATACGACCCGTCCGGCTGCTACCGGTGAAGGAAATGTTCTTCCGATCGTTCTTATGGGAATGCTTCTCAGCGCAGCAGTCATTCTCTCGGTCAAAAGAAAAAAGAACCATGAATAAGCGCAACAAGAATAAGCGCAGCCAATCATTCCTGTATTGATTTCCGCTATGAATGAGCAGGCGGACAGAAAAGAAACGGCCCCGGTCTGATCAATGTCAGACCGGGGCTTTCCTATAGGAAATTTCTTGCCGCATATCATGGAAGGGACAACGGAAAGGAAACCGCTATTCCCCTTCCACACTTCAATAATGTATTTTATCCTGAATCATCCGGTATTCCTGAAAGACGGTCAGACATTCCTCACGATCCAGTTCGATATCGATCCGTTCCGGATTGCGATAAAGCTGCTGATCGCGGAAACCGAGAGCGTCCGTATCGGCAATGGAGCAGCCGTAATAGACTTTTCCGATATTAGCCCACCGGATAGCGGCGGCGCACATGGGACAGGGCTGAGCGGTGGTATATAAGACACAGCCGGAGAGATCAAAGGTTTCCGATCGTTGACAGGCATCCCGGATCGCCATCATTTCACCGTGACAGGTCGGGTCATTTCGTCTGACCACCTCATTATGTCCCCTGCCGATCACCGTATTTTCTTTGACGATCACACAGCCGAAGGGACCGCCATGTCCTTGACGGATCCCGGATCTTGCTTCATCCGCCGCCATTTTCATAAACTGATTCATTCTGTACCTCCTCGAAACGAACCGTCAGACATCATCCGAAAACGTTCTTTTCAGATAGTATACCATAAAACGCCCCGAAAGGGAAGTATCATCATAAATCGTACGAGCATCACCCCCTGTCAAGCGGAAAACGACAGCCTACGCAAATCCGACAAAAAATCATGATTCACCGGCTTATTTCTCACCGGACTGCATGAAAGAAAGAGTTATTGTACGAAATCGGAAAAATGACTATTTACAAAAGAGCTCCGGGGGGTATATAATTGTGAGCATGATATTTCAAAAAAAGAATCATTGTAGGAAAATGAATTATCACAAACGGGTTATCATCCGCTGACAGACAGTCAGACATACTCCCCGAAAACAGATAAAGGAGAAATGAAAATGAAAATAGAAAAGACGACCAGAAAGATATTATCTTCAGACAAGACACATGAGCTGGCCGGACTGGTCTATGTTCCGGACTGTGAATGGAAAGGCATTTTTCAGATTGCCCACGGAATGAGAGAATACATTGATCTCTATGATGACTTCATGAGTGAAATCGCAGAAGAAGGCTATATCGTATTCGGCTATGACCATCTGGGACACGGGCATACGGCGAAAAACAGAGAAGAAATGGGCTTTTTCAGTCATAGAGACGGCTGGGTACATCTGGTAGATGACGTAACGGTATTTGCGGAGGAGATCCGGAAACAATACGGCATGGATCTGCCCTATATTCTGATGGGATTCAGCATGGGGTCCTTCATTGTACGCCTGAACGCCGTGAAATATAACAAGCAGGATAAGCTGATCGTCATGGGAACGGGAGGATTCCATCCGGAGGTTGATCTTGGTCTGTCACTGCTGAGAACCATCAAAGATCTGCGGGGAGATTATTATGTTTCACGCAGTATCCAGAGAATGGTATTCGGTTCCTACAATAACAGATTTCCGGATTGCGGAGAGCTTGGCTGGCTGACGAGTATCAAAGAAAACCGTGATGCCTACGCAAACGATCCGCTGTGTTCTTTCGAATTCGGAATGTCGGCCATGGAAGACCTGATTCGTCTGAGCGCCGAAAGCAACCGGATTCATTGGTATAAAGAGATGGATAAAGAGAAGCCGGTCATCCTGCTTTCAGGCAGTGAAGATCCGCTTGGCGATTACGGAAAAGGGATCAGCAAGATCCATGAATGGTTAATCGAGAATGACGTAAAGGCAGAGCTGCGGCTTTATGAAGGCTGCCGGCACGTCATTCTGAAAGACAAGTGCCGTGAGGAAGTGATCCGGGACATCAAGTACTTCCTGCAAAACGATAAACTGCCGCAGGCGTAACGGTTGATATCACAGTTCCCGTCAGCGGCGGATTGTCAGTGAAACCCCCGCCG
>CACYCN010000402.1 GCA_902772895.1 uncultured Ruminococcus sp. | reverse complement strand
AGTATGACAAGGATGTCTCGGATGCTATGAAGGATGAACTGCTCAGACAGCAGAGAAATATTGAATTGATCGCTTCTGAGAATATCGTTTCCCCTGCCGTGATGGCAGCAATGGGGTCTGTTCTGACCAATAAGTATGCGGAAGGCTATCCCGGTAAGAGATATTATGGCGGCTGCCAGTATGTTGACGTGGTGGAAGATATCGCCAGAAAACGTGCCTGTGAACTGTTCGGCGCAGAATTTGCCAATGTTCAGCCCCATTCCGGTGCGCAGGCGAATACGGCGGTTTATTTCGCTATGCTGCAGCCGGGTGATACCGTTATGGGTATGACACTTTCTGAAGGCGGTCATCTGACTCACGGTTCACCGGTCAATATTTCCGGTAAATATTTTAACTTCGTGTCTTATGGCGTGGATCCCGTTACCCATGTCATTGACTATGATAAGGTATATGATCTGGCAATGGAGCATAAGCCGAAGATGATCGTCTGCGGCGCCAGCGCTTATCCGAGAATCATTGATTTCCAGCGCTTCCGTGAGATTGCGGATGCCTGCGGCGCTTATCTGATGGTGGATATGGCGCATATCGCCGGTCTGGTGGCGGCTGGGGTACATCCCAATCCGGTTCCCTATGCCCATTTCGTTACGACCACAACCCATAAGACTCTCAGAGGTCCCAGAGGCGGTATGATCCTTTGCAGTGAAGAGTACAGCAAGGATATCAATAAGGCTGTGTTCCCCGGTACCCAGGGCGGTCCGCTGATGCATGTCATTGCCGCTAAGGCTGTTTGTCTCGGTGAGGCTCTCAAGCCTGAGTTCAAGACCTATGGCGAGAATATCGTGAAAAATGCCAAGGCTCTGGCTGACGGACTCGTTAAGAGAGGTAATAAGCTCGTTTCCGGCGGTACGGATAATCATGTGATGCTGCTGGATCTGACTGACAGTGAAGTCACCGGTAAGGAACTGGAAAGAAGACTGGATGAAGTGCAGATTACGGCAAATAAAAATACCGTTCCGAATGAAAAGAGAAGCCCGTTTGTTACCAGCGGCGTCAGAATCGGTACTCCCGCTGTGACGACCAGAGGCTTCGGCGTAGAAGAAATGGATAAGATTGCCGAATTTATCACACTGGCTCTGAATGACTTTGATGCCAATGCGGATGCTATCCGTCAGGGTGTTAACGAAATCTGTGATAAGTTCCCGCTTTACAAATAAGAAACTGTTAGAAACTGTTTACAAAACGATTCATATCGGATGACCATTTCGATCAGGGGAATCTCCGGAAAAGAGGTTCCCCTGATTTTTTATTCCGACTTTTTCCGAACGAAACCCCCTCCGATTGGTATGCTGCTGCCCCTTTGGCAGTTTCGGATATGGATCGATTTTTGGGAGAACGCAGGAAAGGGAGACGGATTACCGGATTTACGGATCAGGGAAAACTTCACGTTTTTGAATGCTTCATACTTTTCTTTGTGAATTCTGTATAACAAAACGAAGTGAACAAATTGAGATAATTCTTTATTGAAATAAATGATTGATAAGTTCAGTAAAACATATATAATTTGTTCGAAAAAAATTGTTGAAATAAGCTATAATAGAAAATTTGTTAATAGAGTGTTGACAAAGGATTAAAATAGTTTAAAATATAGTTATAAACATTCTTTTTATAGTAAGGGATAGGGCGGTTTGGAGTGCCTATCCATGGCAGTGACAGGAGGTAATGCTGATGAAAACGATGAAAACATTAAACAAGGATAAAATGATCGGTAACAGTAAAAGCGGTTTTACTTTGGTGGAACTGGTGGTAGTCATTGCCATCCTGGGTGTATTGGCTGCTATCGCTATTCCCAGTGCCATCGGAATCATCTCTCAGGCCGGTAAGACCAAAGAACGGGATAATGCTGCTAAACTTGATGAGGCTTGTGTGAACTATTATCAGATGGTGGTGACCGGACAGATTAATTCGGAAGATCACGGTAATTCTACTCAGACGGGGCTCCCCGGAAGAGATGCTACGTTCGGAGAACAGAAAACGGCTGCCAGAGCGGCTACTGTGATCCATGCCTGTGAGTATATGGATCTGACGGAAATCAAAACTCAGCTGACAAACGGCACGGATATTTACGTTTATGATAAGACCGGCGATATCATTACCAAAGAAGAGGCAGAGGAAAAATCCATTGAATATCAGGTGGTGACATCCGGTACCACACTGAGTAATCTTTACGATCAGTAAAGTATCATTGAGACGTTCCGGATCATTCAAAATTGAAAAAAGTGCGCAGACGGAGGATGAATGTCCTTCGTCTTTTTTTCGGACATCATGGCTTTGCTTGATTGAACCATGATGTTCCGCTGCCGGTCGGGCTTATCCGGATAAATAAAGTAATCATACGGGATTGCTCCGATATCTCTGACGATCTGTACAGAGCTGCCCGGAAAATGGAGAAAAACAGAGAATCTCTTGGACGTTTTGTGACGGGAAATGATAGGATGCCGGAAATCTTTGATGGGGGTCAGATGTGGTTATGGATAGAAAAATTGTGCGGATATTTTAAAAAATATCGATAATTACGAAGAAAAAAACAATGATTTATGAATAAAATATTAAGGAATTTACAATATGTTCATAAGCGTTTTTGGTCGAAATACACATAAACAATTCACAAAATGGAGGGGGTTACACGTTGAAATGACGATTTTTTTTAAAATTCGAAATACAACCGTCAAAATAGACAAAATATCTTCGTTTTCTTTTATAAATAAATCGATTTTTTTTTTTGGAAAAGTATTGACATTTTGTTAATAAAGAGTTAAGATATATTCAACAAATGAACACGGCGCTCCACCCTTCAGAGCGACGGTTCAAAGATTAAAAATTTATTTAAGAAAGAGGTAATCTATCATGACTCTCCAGCAGAAAATGCTCGCTAAGCAGAGCAAAAAAGGTTTCACACTCGTTGAACTCGTAGTTGTTATCGCTATCCTCGGTATCCTGGCTGCTATCGCTATTCCGTCCGTTGTTGGTATCATCAACAATGCACAGAACAGCTCTAAGGAAACCAATGCAGAGCAGCTGACCTCCGCTGTTAAGACTCTGTATTCAGGTGTTACTTCCGGTACTCTGACGAAGGAAACTCCTTCTGACGAACTCAACGGTCTGTCTGCTGACAAACTGCCTGAGAAGGAAGAGACTGTTGCTAACAGAAAGTCAACCGCTAACGGCCTGACCCTCCAGGATGCTATCGATTATCAGGGCCTCCAGACAAAGTTCACAGAGTCCAACATCGGTGACTATGGCTATTCAACTGCTGACGGTACAATCTACTTCAAAGATACCGTTAAGGATGGCATCGATCTGACAGACCTGGCACTCACCACAACTCTTGGCGATATCCGCGGTGCAGTAAGCTGATTAATAGCGAGCATTTTAAAAACTAATCATTCAAAGCCCGGAACGAATGTTTCGGGCTTTGTTTTGTGTTCGGACTTTGAAGAATGCTTACGGATCATTCTGCCGGACACAAAAACGCTACGACGCTTGGCTGACGGAAGTGTGATCGGTTCCTGGAACTGCCTGAAAATGACAGATCAAATGGTTCGGCTCTTGGAATAAACGTCAAATGACATAAGAAAGTTGGCAGGTACGTTTTCGGGGGTCTGGGGCTTTTCGCAAAAGTCCTGCCATTTGGCATGTTTTGCTGCGT
>CACYCN010000401.1 GCA_902772895.1 uncultured Ruminococcus sp. | reverse complement strand
TACCGTCGGTTCAAATATCGTCTTACGGCAGATCTCGGCTATCTCAGGCGTATAATACGGATTCGGACTGATCGTTCCCATACCGCCTGTGTTAAGTCCTTCATCATTGTCATAGGCTCTCTTGTGATCCTTGGAGGATACCATCGGTACCAGTGAGATACCATCGGTGAATGCCAGAACCGATACTTCGGGACCTGTCAGGAATTCCTCTACCACAACGTGATTGCCGGAATCACCAAACTTTTTATCTTCCATGATTTCCTTGACGGCGTCTCTGGCTTCCTTCTGGGTCTGGGCAATAATGACACCCTTGCCCAGTGCCAGACCGTCTGCCTTGATGACAACGGGATATTGATTCCGTTCCTCAATATACGCAATGGCACGTGCCGGATCGTCAAATACTTCATATACCGCTGTCGGAATATGATACTTTTTCATCAGGTTCTTGGAAAATACCTTACTGCTTTCAATAACGGCCGCTTCTGCCCGGGGACCGAAAGCACGGATCCCGTTTGCCGTCAACGCATCTACCATACCCGCTGCCAACGGATCATCCGGCGCTACAAAAACCAGATCTACTACGTTTTCTTTCGCAAACGCAATGATCCCTTCCTTATCCATGGCTCCGATATTCACACACTCGGCATCTTTGGAAATACCGCCGTTACCCGGGGCTGCATAAATCTTGTCAACCTTGGGGCTTTCTTTCAGCTTACGGATGATGGTATGCTCACGACCGCCGCTGCCGATTACTAAAATTCTCATAGCTACCTCCTATTGCCGATCAGTGATGGAACAGACGGATCCCTGTGAATGCCATTGTCATATTGTACTTATTACAGGTCTCAATGACATTGTCGTCACGGATGGAACCGCCCGGCTGAGCAATGAACTGTACACCGCTGCGCTTGGCTCTCTCAATGTTATCGCCGAACGGGAAGAAGGCGTCAGAACCCAGCGATACACCGCTGAAGGTGGCAAGCCATGCTTTCTTTTCTTCTCTGGTAAGCGGTTCGGGCTTTTCGGTGAAGAACTGCTCCCAGATGCCGTCTGCCAGTACGTCCTCATAATCGTCGGAAATATAGACATCGATTGTGTTGTCACGGTCGGGACGACGGATATCCGGACGGAACGGTAATGCCAGTACTTTCGGACACTGACGCAGATACCAGATATCCGCTTTATTGCCTGCCAGTCTTGTGCAGTGAATTCTTGACTGCTGACCGGCTCCTACACCGATTGCCTGTCCGTCCTTGGCATAACATACCGAGTTGGACTGTGTGTATTTCAGGGTAATCAGCGCAATGACAAGATCCCGGATGGCTTCTTCGGTGAATTCCTTGTTATCCGTTACGATATTTTTCAGCATCTCACTGTCAATTTTCAGGTCGTTTCTGCCCTGCTCAAAGGTGATGCCGTAGACCTGCTTATGCTCAAGCGATGCCGGAACATAGGACGGATCAATTTTCACCACATTATAGGTGCCTTTCCGTTTGGTTTTCAGGATCTCCAGCGCCTCGTCGGTATAGTCCGGGGCAATGATGCCGTCGGATACCTCTCTCTGCAGCAGGAGAGCCGTCTGTTTGTCACAGGTATCGGAAAGCGCTACCCAGTCGCCATAGGAGGACATTCTGTCTGCTCCTCTTGCCTTCGCATAGGCACTCGCAATCGGTGACAGCTCCAGGTCATCTACAAAATAGATCTTTTTCAGTGTATCCGAAAGTTCTGTGGCTACTGCCGCACCTGCCGGGCTGACGTGCTTAAATGACGCCGCTGCCGGTAATCCCGTTGCCGCTTTCAGCTCACAGACCAGCTGCCAGCTGTTGAACGCATCCAGGAAATTGATATATCCCGGCTTGCCGTTCAGAACGGTTACCGGTAATTCCGTGCCGTCCTGCATATAGATTCTGGAAGGCTTCTGGTTCGGGTTACAGCCATATTTCAGTTCAAGCTCTTTCATGTCGTTTCTCCTTATCTGCTTCACATTGATTTTTGGAATATTACTGATTTTTATTGATGATTCTGTCCTCAAATGCGCCGGTCGCCAGATCAATGAACCGGGTATAGAGTGATACCTTATTGTCTTCATTCAGACTATTCCATACATTGGAAGTAAAGGTATCGATATCTCCTGCGATATTCACTAATGTCGGCTCTCCTGCAAAGGACGGAATCGGATTGCCGTCACACTGATAGGTATG
>CACYCN010000400.1 GCA_902772895.1 uncultured Ruminococcus sp. | reverse complement strand
CAAAGCTGCCAGTATTTCATCAGCCATTGATTGACATTGGATTCCTGACGAAACTTATCCCGGCAGGTCTTATCAAGAATATCGCCGTATTTTTCCCAGACCTCTGTAAATGTGGATTTCAGGAAATCGGACGGCAGATGATTATAATGGAAACCCGGAAACCATTCCCATAAACTCAGCATGGCGGTTTTCAGATTGACACGGAATCCGTTTTTCATACTGAACCATTTTTTGAAATCCCGTTTCATGATCGCGCGTTTATTTTTGAATTCGGTATTGATCACTTCCATATTGGAACCGTTGAAATGACCGGCACTGTCATGACCAAAGTAAATACAATTGAGTCCGAAAGTGTCACAAGGCAGTCCTTGCCGGAAAAAATCTTCCGGCTTCAGCGGTTTCAGCAGAAACATATCGTCATTGAAATAGACAAACTGTTCGCTCAGTCCTTCGATACGGTGCAGATTCAGTTCAATGCAATGGGAACTGAAAGTCGGAAGATACTCTTCCGGAATATAATCCCGATGGTTGACGATATGCAGCTTCGGATGCGACGTATTCAGCCATGGCGGCAGATGTCCCCATGTGACAAAATGGATCCGGTTGACCCACGGCGCATACTGTTCCACACCACGGAACCAATATTGCAGATTATCCCAGTCCCGGTACCGTACCGGTGTATCACTGTTCAGCATATCCGACGGGCGATACTGCGCTTTTTCCTTCTGCCACTTCTCATCATTCCCGTCAACCCATATGATCACAAAATCTATCGTCTCCACATCTGCACCCCCTGCTCATACTGTCCGCCGATCCTCCGTATTCGCATATGGCAAATGCGAACGGAATTCTGCTCCCGATTGATTGCCGATGATCTCACTGATGACACAGCGCTGCAATCGCCTCATAACTGCGGCGGCAGTTATCGGTATCATACAGGTCAAAAAACTGATCGTGTCTGTCAAGATACTGTCTGGGATTCCGGAAATCCTCCTGCACTGCCTTTTTGATTTCATCCAGCGCCTGATCCAGGGTATAACAAACCTTTCCGAATCCGTCCTGTTCATAACTGAAATAGCCCTCCGGATACTGTCCCTTCCGGAAATCTTCATAATCAAACTGATAGTAAAGCAGTCGTTTTTTCATATAGGCAAAGTCCATGGAAATACTCGAATAATCCGTAATCAGATAAGCGGATTCCTTGAGCAGTGTCTGGACATCATATTCCGGCCATGACGCGATCACGATCCGCTCCGAACCCAACGGAAAATATGACAGAAAACGCTGCATATCCCGATGGGGATAAAAAACCAGTTTCAGGTCATGCTGTTCCAACAGTTCATACAGACGCTTGCTTTCCAGAAAAGCATTCCATGCCTGAAAATAGGTTGTCTGACGGAAATCCCTGATATCTTCGATTTCTTTGGAAGCGGAGGTCGGTGTTGCGATCCAGCTGCGCCATGTCGGCATCAGCAGGATCTGTTTCGGCCTGACGGTCACATCATGGAGTTTATCAAAACGGCAAAGTCCTGTTTTCTGTACCGCTCCCTCCGGATAACCGAACTGATTCCGCACAAACTGATATTCCTGTTCCGTAGATGTCAGAAACAGTTTCATCCTGGTGTTGTCATAATGAAGCCATGGCAGTTCACTGAGAATGATGCCGTGCTGAAGAAACGCACGGGTATTCCGGAGAATTCCCTTGACTTCTAAAAAGTAGCATACCGCAGCATTCGGTTTTCCGCCCTTTTGTGAACTGATATTGACCTTTGCCGACAGATATAACACCCAATGACGCAGACTGCCATAACGAACGGTTTTTCCAAGGTCCTTTACTTTCCGGAAATCCGGTGACTTTTTACTGATGGCGTATACGATATCCTGTTCCGGATGCTCCCGACAGATATATTCATATAAAAAGTAACCGTTATCTCTTGCTTCCATTCGATTGTCACAGATGACCCACAGGTTCTTCCGGAACAGCCGGTAAAAGAGTGATACCGGAAGCGCCAGTAAAAACAGAAAGATATGTCCGATATCTCCTATCCTGACTCGCTGCAGTTTCTGAAAAAAACTCTCTTCCATGCCTTCCTCCTTTTCTCTGTCAGGTTCATCGGTCTTTTACAATACGTCAGGGAGGCGTTTTTTGAGACGGTTATAATTATAGATGCCGAAAAGAATGAGAACGAAAAATTCAATAAAGAAAATCAGGTTTTCCTGGAAGGTATCGCCGAACCCTTCAAAGAACCATTGATGATACACCAACGCTTTGCGGAATCCGTTGGCAAAAAAGGTGATCGGATTGAACAGCAGAATCTGACGGATGACGTCATTGTCAATGGTATAGGAATCATAACAGATACCAGAAAGCCAGAACATTCCTGACATGATCGTTCCGACAAGACTCTCAAAGTCCTTACTGAAAGCGCTCATCGGCGCTAAGGACCATAAAAATACCAGGAAAAACAGGAACATCAATCCCATATACAGAATGATCTGTAAATTATAAAGCGATGGAACATATCCCGTGGCAATCAGGTAAATATATACCAGAGAGAACAAAAAGATCTGGACATATAATTTCGACAGTGTGGTATATGTCATGATCGCTGAGACCGGAAAAGATATTTTATTGACAAACTGCTTATTATTCCGGATACATTTCGAACCACGATTGACTGCGTCTGTCATGAATGTCCATGGTAAGAATCCTACCATCAGAAAGGCAAAAAATGATACACCATGTTTGGGATCGCCGCTTCTCAGACCGATCTCAAAGGCAAACCAGTAGACAAATAACTGGAACAGCGGCTTCAATACTGCCCAGAGCGGTCCCAGAATGGCGCCTTTATAAGTCTTGATCAGATCGCTTTTAGCCAGCATGAAAATCTGTTTGCCAAAACCCTTATGTTCCTTTGGAATCGCCGAAAATGCTTCGCCGATTCTGCCGAAAAATCCACGCTTTCTGGTATTGATTGTCGTATTCATCCGTGATCCTCCGTCGTCGTTTTTACTGTATGTTTTTTCACACATTCCCTGACGTGTTCTATCTGCTGCAGGGAAGTAATTCCGGTTTGTCGTTCCCGTTTTCTGACGGATAACCGCCAGAACGGAAAACTCAGCATACCGAATAAGGTCCCGATCCCATAAGAAACGTGAAGTAAAAAGAAAACAAATGGTAATAGTAATTGCAGCGGATGCTTTTTTTCGGCGCGTACTACGGCAAGCGCCGTCATCCCCAGATCAGCGATCAGATAAAGTCCCATCAATCCGAAAAATGGCAGCATCATCCACCAGTTTCCCGTGATAAAGGAACTGATCCATAATAATAACGAACAAATCAGCACCAGTACAAAGAAAAACGGTACCAGATGAAAAAATGACAGACACTGGTAACAGACACCCAATGTCAGACCGATCCATTTTCCGTTACCGTATTTTTGTCCGAGCATCGAGCCGAGTGTACTGCGGATATGCTGATACGATACAATGCCGCCGCCCTGACAAATACGGTATCCTGCCTGACGGATGCGATAGTGAAGCTCATTATCCTCCGTCCTGCCCAGGTCTTCATTGAAACCACCGACTTTTTCGAATACTTCCCGTCGATAGGCTCCGTGAAAGACGGAATTGACATATTGTTTCTCGTCACTTTTCCGTCGGTATACCGCCGGACTGCTGCCAAACATCGAACTCTCCGCTAAAAACAGCATCTCTTTCATCGGCGTCGGATCATCTACTTTACTCGGCCTTGCGCCTCCGCCGACATCCTCGCCGCTTTCAATCAGACTGACGCTCTCTGAAAGAAAATCTTCCGGAATTTCCGCATGCGCATCCAGCCGGATAATGATATCCCCTATAGCTTCACAGATAGCCGTATTCCAGCCGGCTGCCTGACTCTTCTTCGGATTATCCAACACTCTGATCCCGAGATACCGTTGCTCCTGACTTCTGGCAAAAGCCGTAAAGACAGCCTTTGTCTGATCTGTCGAGCCACTGTCTACAAAGACCAGTTCTGTCTGGGCTTTCGGATAATTCTGGGCAGCAATCTGCTCTAAAAGCCTGTCCGCCGTTTTTTCTTCGTTATAAGCGATTACGCAAAGTGAAACCGTCATTCGCCACATTCCCATACTTTGAAATTCTATACTCTATATTCTGATTAATTATAGATTTTTATCCGTTCTTTGTCAATGAAGAACGCACATTTTCGGTAGGATTACAACTTTATCCGGGAAAAGATACAAAATATTGTATATTCTTTATTATGAGATTCTACCGCTATAACAAAGGCGTATCATCCCCGTAGGAATGTACGCCTTCTGTTTATCCGATCGTGAATTGTGTGCCACATTCGCAGCAGCCGAAATGTGCCGGCTTTTCTCCCGACAATACTTCAAAAAAGCTGCTCAGAAGCTTATCCGCATTGGCGTTGTGACAATCCGGACAGGCAATCTTCTGACCTGACAATTCGCAGCCTTCTTCATGATATGCCAGTTCCTTACCGCCGGTCTGTTTCAGATGTGAAAATAAGATCCGTACCGTTTCATCGTCGCAATCCTCACCAAATTCATCCAACAGATCGGTCAGACTTTTCGTATCAGGACATGACAATGCCTGTCGGAGCAGTTCATGGATATCTGTCAGCGTCATCGCTTTCCTCTCCCCTCATTTCAGGGCTTTGCCGTCCGAAAACGCCTTTCCGACTGCTTCACCAACTACACGGTAAAGATGTGCCGGTGAATCATAGACCAATGCTTCGAGTTTGCCGAGATCAATCGTGCCGTTTTCGTCAAGGATGCTCTCCTCAGCACTGAGATTCACAACCTCTCCGACTACTCTCGTCTCACCCATCTCTTCACGGATGCTGACGACCTGACACTCAATGGTCAACGGATATTCCTCAATGACCGGCGCAT
>CACYCN010000399.1 GCA_902772895.1 uncultured Ruminococcus sp. | reverse complement strand
TTCAATGAAGGACTGATGGAATTAGGGGAACTGATCTGTCTTCCGAACGGTACGCCATTATGTGAATCGTGTCCTCTGCAAAAACACTGCACCGCTTTCCGGGAAAACCTTACCGCCGAACTGCCGGTTCGTATCAAGCAGCTTAAACGCCGGAAGGAAGAACGCTCTGTCTTTCTGATGACAGACCCCCAGGGCAGGATTGCCATTGAAAAACGCCCTGCCCGTGGGTTACTTTCAGGAATGTATCAGCTGCCTAATATCAAGGGCTTCTTCACGGATGAACAGCTCAGAGAACTCCTGAACGACTGGCAGACAGAGGTAACCTCCCTCTGCTTTATCAAGGACGCCAAACACGTTTTTACACATATCGACTGGTACATGAAGGGCTATCGTGTCAGCATCACACAACCGACTGACCGGTTTCTGTGGGTATCCCCGGAAGAGTTATCCCGGACATATGCCCTGCCTACCGCCTTCAAACCCTTCCTGACACCCTGATCACGATCTGCTTCCCGACAGCCGCTTGGTATAACCCAGCCAGGAATGATTATCTGCCCCTTCCGCATATAGATGGAATAACTGTAGAACAGAATCCAGACTGTATCAAGCGAGGCGGTCAGCGTGAGAAACGAAACGACAAAATCCACCAATTCCACCAGCCGGCTGATTCGAGCCGTCACGATCGGCGCATTCACCGGAACAGCAATGACCCTGATCCTATCGGTACTGATCGTACTGGTAATGGTCAGAACCGGCACGGTTCTTTACGATGCCATGTCTGCCTTAGCCATCACGGCATCCTGTATCGGCGCATGGATCGGCGGTTTTATCGGGGCAAAAGTTCATCGGAGTAAAGGTATGCTCATCGGCGCAGCATGCGGCGGACTGATCTTTGTCATCAGTCTTTTATCCGGATTAGGTTTTGGCGGCACCGTTGGTCTGATAACATTGCTCCGTGCAGGACTGACCATTTTATGCGGCGCTGTAGGCGGCGTATGCGGCGTCAATAAACGAAAGAGACGAAGATAACCGTTGCCGCAGGCTTGCCGGACATGGAAACGGAGTCCGAACAGTCAGAGTGAGCGTATGCGAACGCCGGCGCAAATTGTCAGGAGCGGTCACTCGCCGCAGGCGCTGCGGCGGCGGAAAATAATGTTGAATTTATCAGAAAGATGTGGTATGATAGAATTGTATCATAAAGATAGCCGGAAAGCGTATGGATTATCTGTCCGACGTCGAAGGCACTTTTCCGGAAAGGGTGATTTTGAATGAAGGCAACCAAGCACATCAAGACGCTGAATCAGGCGAATCTGAAGGAATCCGCCGTAAAGGGCGGCTGCGGCGAGTGCCAGGCTTCCTGCCAGTCGGCTTGCAAGACCTCCTGCACTGTTGCTAACCAGAAGTGCGAGAAATAATCGTACCGACATCAACCATCATGTAAAGGACGGATCATACCAGATTATCGATCCGTCCTTTATACTGTACCGGAAGGAGAAAATTATGATCCATCAATACCAACTGAACGGGTATAATATCTGCCTGGACGTTCACAGCGGCGCCGTTCATGTACTGGACGATATCACCTACGACGTACTGGGCTATTGCAGCGAAAATATGCAGCCTCAGCCTCCTCAATCGATGCTGACGGCTCTTTCTGAAAAATACGACACCGAAGAGCTCAAAGAAGCTTATGCCGCATTATATGAACTGTATGAAGCCGGTCAGCTTTTTTCGCCGGATGATTATGAACAGTTTGCCGATCTGATGACGAAAGCGCCCATCAAATCCATGTGTATCAATATTTCCCATGACTGTAACCTTCGGTGTGAATACTGTTTTGCCGCAAAAGGCGATTTCGGGCAGGGACGCTGTCTGATGCCGCTGGAAACCGCTAAAAAAGCCATTGATTTTATCATCGCCAACTCCGGCACCCGTCACAACTTAGAGGTAGATTTCTTTGGCGGCGAACCGCTGATGAACTTTGAAGTTGTCAAACAAACCATTGCTTATGCCAGAAGCATCGAAAAACAGCATCATAAGAATTTCCGTTTCACGATCACCACTAACGGACTGCTTCTGGATGACGAGAAGATCGAATTTATCAACCGTGAGATGAACAATGTGGTACTGTCACTGGACGGCCGCAAGGAAATCAATGACAGACTTCGTGTCACTCCCAACGGTCAGGGCTGTTATGATATCATCGTACCGAAATATCAGAAATTAGTTGCCTCACGTGGTGACAAAGATTATTATATCCGGGGTACTTTCACCACATATAGCAAGGACTTCACCAAAGATATCTTACATATGAAGGAACTGGGATTTGAACAGCTTTCCATTGAACCGGTTGTATCGGATCCGAAACTGCCCTATTCCATCAAATATGACGATCTGCCGGCGGTATTCAGGGAATATGAAGAACTGGCAAAAACGCTGATCGACATGAGAAAACGGGGCGAGTATTTTAATTTCTTCCATTTCATGATCGACCTGAATCAGGGACCCTGTGCCATCAAACGGCTGCGGGGATGCGGATGCGGCAATGAATATGTTGCCGTCACTCCTCAGGGAGATATTTATCCCTGTCATCAGTTTGTGGGCGAAGAAGCCTATAAAATGGGCAATCTGAACGACGGCACTTTTGACAACGATATGAAACTGCGTTTTGCCAAAGCCAATGTCTATTCCAAAGAAAACTGTAAGAACTGCTGGGCAAAATTCTACTGCAGCGGCGGCTGTAACGCCAATAACTATCAATATGAGGGAGATATCCTCAAGTCCCATAAAGTCGGCTGCGAACTGGAGAAAAAACGTCTGGAATGTGCGATTATGATCAAAGCGGCGCTGGCCGATTTCGAAAATGAAAGCGCTGCCGATTGTGACAGCGGCGACTGCTTTGCCGAATGTCAATAAAAGGAAGGGAGTTACTCATCATGACACAACCTGTCAGCGTAAACATTTTCGGGGCATGCGTATCAAGAGACATTTTTCCCAAAAACTCGCCCTACGATATCCGCCAATACGTTTCTTTTTCATCTCCGATGTCTGTTTTTTCACCGAAAGGTCCCCGCACCCTCACGGATGACGATCTGTCAGAACTGAGCTGGGGTTCCGACTTTTCGAAACGGTGTTTATTACTGGATCATAACAAGACCGGAATGGATTATCTTGCCGAACGACCTTCAGACTGGCTGATCCTTGACTTTGCCGACATCCGGCTGCCGCTGATCCGTTACGGCGACGGGCAGGTACTGACAGAAACCAATCTGACTCTCCGTAACAAGCCCCAATTCAAAAAACTGTTCGGCAAGTATCAGACGGAGCCTATGATGTCAGTAGAAAATTACTATTCCTGCATTGACCAACTCCGTGAAACGGTTCTGCAGCTCTATCCGGCTGACCGCATCATTCTGCACCAATACTATATGGTAGAAGACTATATTGACAAGAACGGCAATCTCACTCCCTTCCGTAATCAGGAACATATTCAGACAGTCAATATGGTACTGAAAGAACTGTATCGTTATTTCAGAGAGAAATGTCCGTCCTGTCATATCATTGAAATGCCGGACTATCTCACAGGGACAGAAAAACACATCTGGGGAACACATCCCATGCACTATACCAAACTCTACTATGAATACGCCTTTCAAGCGGTAACACACATTGTGGAATACCGGACCCCTGTTCCGGAAGAACTGCGTCTGCAATATAGTCTGAGAGCTTTGAAACAAAAAAATGAAGCACAGCAAAAGCAGCTGCTTCTTGAAAACAAAAACTATCAGACAGATTGCCAGAAATTAGCATGCTATGCCAAGTCCATCCAGAATCTGTATCAGCATCATGACACCATCCTGCAGAAAGCCAAGGAATTCTGTGAGGAACACGGGATTCGTCATGCCGCATTCTGGGGAGACTTCATCATCACAAAAAGTCTGATTCCCCTTTTGCGGGAAGCGGGCGTGACACCGGATTATATCATCTGCAACTGGAATCATCACACACTTGATAAGGTCATTCGTACCACAGACCCCTATCCGTCCACCGATGCCATATTTGTCTGCGATATCCTTAAATATGAGAACCGTTCCAAGTATATTCATAGCCGTTGTGACATTCCGGTTTATTCTGTCGGCGAAATCATTCCGCTGATCTATCAGTAACCCGGATGCCATACTGATCCAAGGGGAACCTTTTCTGAATGAGAAAAGGTTCCCTTTTCTTTTCCAGGAGTGTTTTGTATGGTTTGATGATTGACATTATTGCCGATAAAGCGATATAATAATAGAAAATAACTGTGAATAATAACTCATACACTTATCGATATCATCCGGTAAGCATACAAAAGGAGCGCTACATCATGATCATTTGTCAAAAATGCGGTACCACTTTCGATGAAGCTTTCGGACTCTGTCCACACTGCGGCACCGCCTGCCAACCTCTCCAACCATCACCACACTCTCAACATACCGCCAAGGGAATATCTTCCCCTGTTGCGCAAACCGTTTCCCCCTCTTCCCCTGTTCCCATACCAACATCACCGTCCGGCTTTCCCGCTGATATGACAAATCATATTTCTTCCGTTCCCCCGAAGTCAAAGAATACGAAAAAAGGGAAACTCATTGTCATCATAGCCATTGTCTGTGCGGTACTGATAGCTGCCGCTGTGACGTTAATACTGGTTTTCTCCCAGAAAAGCGGAAGCAATGAACTGGATACACAGATTTCCTTAGGTGAAAAATATCTCTTGGAGGAAAACTATGACGAAGCCATCAAAGCGCTGAAAAAGGCCATTGAGATCGATCCCAATAATCCCGATCTGTATCTGCGGCTCAGTGAAGCATATGTCGGAAAAGGCGACTACGACAGCGCCGTACAGACACTGGAAGACGCTCTGACCAAACTGGAAAGTGAAACGCTCCGTCAGAAGCTGGAAGAACTGAAACAAGAAAAAAATTATCGGGAACTGCTGCAGAAAGGCGACGCGGCAAAGGAAGAAAAGAACTATCATGTTGCAGCCGGATATTATGAACAGGCTGCCGAAATCAAACCGAAAGAGGAACTTCCCTATCTGTCTGCCGCCGAGAACTATCTGGAAGCAGACGAAACGGATTCTGCGATTGAAATTCTCGAAAAAGGCTATGAAGAAACCAACTCTCAGACGATCAAAGATGAGCTTGAAAAAATCGAAAAGGATACCGTCTACGACTACGCCTCTTATATTACGACAACCAAGCTCAAAGGGAAACTGTTCAATAACGAAAAAGAATTTGACATTCCGCAGTTTT
>CACYCN010000398.1 GCA_902772895.1 uncultured Ruminococcus sp. | reverse complement strand
GTTGAAACCCAAATCATTTCTTCCACATTCATAAATCTAAACCCAACCTCGATAAAGTATAAAGACGCTGCACTTAAACGATAAAGTCAAGTGCAGCGTTTGCTTTTTTATTATAAAGTTTACCTATCTGCCGTCAGCGTTTTCAGAAGTAGCAAAAAACTCTTTTCTTTGTCTATGCGGTGCAGATTTTAAACGTAAAACTATAGCGTCGCCACTTCGCCGATAGGATAGGGAATTTCATATTCCGCCAAATATTGTTGCAGTGCTGTCGCGTCTGCAATATCCACAATACCATCCCCGTTTATATCCGCCGCAAGCGCCTGCAGTTCATTGAGCTTTTCAAGCTCTGCCAAATCGCGCTGAATTGCCGTGACGTCATTGATGTTGACGTTCCCATCGCCGTTTGCGTCGCCGTGTTTTACTCCGTCGAGCAGAACATAGGAGAAATTGTTTTCCTTAGCGTAGGTATAGGCAAAAGAACCGTAATACACGCCGAGCGTCAAGTTAGGGTCATTAACAAACGCAGTGCTATCAATGGAAGATACACCTGCAGGAATGTTAACACGTGTCAGACTTGCGCAGTTGGCAAAAGCATATGCGGGAATTGCAGCAGTCAGGTCAGAGATAGTCACGGATTCCAATCCGCTGCCGTAGAAAGCAAACTCGTCAATAGTACTGATTTGGCTTAAAAACGGCGCATCAGTTAGTGCAGAACAGCCCCAAAACGCACTGTTGCCGATACTATTAACCGTTGCGCTGAGTTGAAGCGTGCTAAGATTGGAACAGTTTTGAAACGTATAGCTTGGAATAGCTGTACTGCCGGAAAGCAAATATGCCGATTCAAGAGCACTGCAGTTTTTCAGCAGACCCTCACCGTACGATGTAATATTCGCGGACACAGTGAAAGTTTGCAGTGATGTGCAATCAGCCAAAGCCTCTCGCTCCAAACGATTCACGGTAGTGGGAAGATTAATGATTTGCGCAGTTGTATTGCCGCTGAACGCCGACTTATTGACATTTCTGAGCGTATACGAGGCATAAGAGGACGGCACCGCCACCACTGTGTCATTACCTGTATACTCCACCAAGGTTGCCTCTTTTAGATAAGTGTTCAACTCAAAGCCAAAGTTACCGTCCATAAAAGTGAAAGCTGATGCAGAAAGACTGACAGCGGAAATCAAAACGGCAAAAATACAGCCAACGGTTAAAAAATTTCTCAAATATTTCATTCTTTTGCCTCCTTGGAAAATAAGCCCCGGATTACTCCGGAGCTTATTTTTAGTGCAGCCGTTGTTTTTACCAGTCTTCGACCTCACCCGTACCATCGTGAATAACGCCCTCGGTGGAGACGTCCATCAAACGGTTAGAGATGAAAACCTTAACTTCTTCAAATTCGGGGGAAATATATTCTTTTTTCTTCATCAACTATCCCTCCTTTTAAGATGTGGTTTGAATAAACCGGTCAATAATGCAGTTGTTGCTGATAATCCATCTGTCGGTACCGTTATCGTTATACTTCATCGCGGTTACCTGCAGAATCTTTGTTTCAAGACCCTCACCTGTCTCGGCATCAACCTTATACAGGGTTGCGGTGTTGAAAACAGAAGTGAACTGCATTCTGTTTTTGTTGGTAAGCGCAACAACAACATTCGCGGGAGAACCGTTATCATCGCCGTTGCCTTTCATGGTGTACATGAAGCCTCTGGTGGTGTAATCGTTACCGCTTAAGGTTGCCTTATTCTTGCTCATAATGGCCGCAGCATTTGCATCCAAATATGCCGCCAGACCGGATCTGTTATCATTGAACAGGTTAAGAATCGCAGTGTTATTTTCTGCGCCTGTAGCACCAAGTGTTGTCAAGACATCATTTGTAAAGACAATGTTCAAAATGGCAGAATCCTTAATGTTCGGATCGTAATCCACAAGACCGTAGGGATTGAACATCACATTCAAACGGGTCTTTGAGTTACCGTTTGCATCAACATAGGTGTCGGAGGCATCTTGAAGTGCTGTCAAGCCATATCCAACCGTTTGTGGATTGGAAGCGTCGGTATAAATCGGATACAGGTTAATGGTATTCGTGATACGGTAGAAGTAGTGCAATTCCGTAGAAGCAACCTGCTTGCCGTCGGGATCAAACGCCCAGTAAGCAAACTGATAGGTTTTGCCGCCGCTGGTGAGCGTTTCCTGAACACAAGTTTCCGGCATATCGCCTGTGTAGCCGCTGATACCATACTGCTCAAAGAAACCGCCGTCATTGTAGCCTTCCTTTTCATAGCCAAGACGTTGGTTATAATAAGCCGTCATGGGTGTGGTAGTTGCATTGTTAGACTTATAGAATGTCTTAGGTTCACCGTTGAGAGTGACCGTAGAAGCCGTCATCGTGTCGTTATTGGCAGCATGATGTACGGTTACTGTATAGGTTTTCGGCTCATTGAAGCACCATACAACAATGGATTTCACGCGGTCGTATGTCGAGATATCGCCATCTCTGTATGCGGTTTCGCTCTGACCGCACAGGTTAAATCCATACGG
>CACYCN010000397.1 GCA_902772895.1 uncultured Ruminococcus sp. | reverse complement strand
TCCGCGTTTATGAAGTCCTGCGCCGGAGGTATCGAGCAGGATACTGCACTGATTTTTCAGGATCAGGAACTGAATCTGATGAATACTGCCGGATTCTTCCAGCCAAGAAGTATGATATTTCGTTCCCAGACGTTTGGCAACGGATTTTTTGATAATTTTCTGGCAATCCGGCACACTGGTCAGTTTAGAACTGACACTGTGACCCTTGACGGGAAATGCTTCTCGTTCAGCGATAAAGTTTTCCCATGGAATTTTCCCGACACCGACAAAGAGGTCATCGAAGCTATACACCGGGAATTCTGCGAGCAGGATCTGAATCCGTTCGGCATATCTGGAACAGAGGTTAGCTTTTGCGAGGGTATGGAAGTCACCCTCAAACAGAACCCTGCCATTTTCCGCACGGACATGATCGATTTCCAGACGTCTCAGTTCATCCGCGCAGATCCCTTCCAATCCCATCAGACACGGTGCCGCAAACTGTAATTTCTCCATCACCAATCATCCTTTCTTTACTATTTCCTCCCTCCCATTGTAAACCATCCCCCCCATTCTGTCAACCATGCGGCAAGCTGCCGCTCCCGATTCGCGGCGGCGCAGAGCCTGCGCTCCCAATTCGCGGCGGCGCTCACTACGTTCGCTCTGATAGTATGAACTTCAAGTTCTATGTCCGCAGTTCACCGGCGCAGATCGGGTAGAAAAATCTTTCCATCCGCCGCCGCAGCCCGAAAGGCTGCTTTCCGGCTACAACTTCTGAATCGACAGACAATTGATTTTTCAGGATCATGCGCCTGGATAATATGGACTTTGTGTTTAATCAATCAAAATTGTGGTTAATCAATCAAAAAAAATAAAAAGGTCTTTTGAGAGGGGTTCGGGGAGGACTTTTCTCCTCAAGAAAAGGCTTCCCCAAGAGTCCCACATCAGGAAGACTTCCGGAAGACAGCGGATCTGGACTGATAGGACAGGGTAAGGCAGTCACGGGACAGATCAAAACGAAAGACAATGACGCCGCAGTCAGGAGAATCAACGGTAATGGTATCGTCCGAGAGGAAGCAGTCCCCCGAAAGGGAGCATACTTCCCGGGGAGAACGGAGGGTCAGAAAAAGCTGATGATCCCGGAAATCGAGTGTTCCGCTCAGACCGGTATCCGTATCGGAAAGAACCCAGTGATGAAGGGGAAGTTCATCGGCAGCGCTTTCCGGAGGCGAAGGGGCGCACCCGGTCAGCAGCAGGAAAAGAACCGTGAAAAGACAGACCGTCAAACTGACGGCAGAATTCCGGACAGCATGAAAAAAACGAAGTTTCATCCGAAGCGTTCCACTCCTTTTATGGTAATCACTACCATTTATATCAGGAGAGCGGAAAGATGATTCATCCGGGAAAGGAAAAACCGTCACAGAAGCGGTGGAAAGCTACTAAAAAAACGGAGTTATCGGTGCAGAAATTTGGTAAAACAATGAATTTTGCAGGATGATAAAATTACACTTGCATTTTCGGGAGGAATATATTAGAATAATGGAGTATTTGATTGCATTTTTGAATGATTCCATTTCAAATGTTTTAAGGAGGAACACACCATGTCCGTTTATACCGACAAGGATCCCAACACGCTTCAGGAGGAATATCAGAAGCTCTCCGAAACTTACGCAGCATATCAGGCACAGCATCTTGCGCTGAATATGGCAAGAGGAAAGCCCGGTTCCGAACAGCTGAATATATCCAATGAGATGATGAGCGTACTGGCGCCCGACTTTGACTATCGCACCAGTGACTGCCCCGATGTCAGAAACTATGGCAATCTCGAAGGTATTGACGAAGCAAGACAGTTATTTGCGGATCTGTTAGGCGTTGAGCGCAAGAATGTATTTGTAGGCGGCAACTCCAGCCTGAACATGATGTTTGATACGATTGCCTGTCTGATGGAACAGGGCTGCAGCGGTGAGAAACCGTGGAATCAGCAGGGCAGGATCAAATTTCTTTGTCCGGCGCCCGGTTATGACAGACATTTCGGGGTAACGAATTATTTTGGCATTGAGATGATTCCCGTACCGATGACAAAAGACGGACCGGATATGGACATGGTAGAGCGGCTGGTCAGAGAAGACGCCGCTGTCAAGGGAATCTGGTGTGTCCCGAAATACTCGAATCCCCAGGGAATCACCTATTCAGACGAGACAGTGAGACGTTTTGCCGCCCTGAAACCTGCCGCAAAGGATTTCAGGATCATGTGGGATAACGCCTATATCATTCACGATCTGACCGCAACTCCCGATAAACTGCTGAACATTTTTGACGAAGTCAAGAAGACCGGCAATGAAGATATGGTATTTGAATTCTGTTCCACTTCAAAGATCACGTTTCCGGGCGCAGGAGTCGCAGCAATGGCGGCAAGTGACGCCAATATAGCGCTGGTCAGAAAGCGTTATAACTTCCAGACGATCGGCTATGATAAGATCAATATGCTGCGTCATGTGAGATACTTCAGGAATCTTGACGGATTACTTTCGCATATGCAGAAGCACAGAGCGGTACTGGAGCCCCGTTTTGAGATGGTAATTGACAAGCTGAATCAGGAACTGGGCGGTCTGGGAATTGCCGCATGGACAAAACCCAACGGCGGCTATTTTGTCAGCATTGACGTAGCAGAGGGCTGTGCCAAGCGTGTAGTGACACTCTGTAAAGAAGCAGGAGTAGTTCTGACGGGAGCAGGCGCCACTTATCCCTACGGCAAGGACCCGAAAGACAGTAATATTCGACTGGCACCTACCTATCCGCCGATGGAGGAACTGAAAAAAGCGATGGATGTATTCTGCGTCTGCGTAAAGCTGGCAGTTCTTGAAAAAGCACTCGCTCAATAATTTCACTTACGCCGCCACCCTCAGGGTGGGATCATGATAAAACAAAAAGTGGAGAAAGGCAGCATCTGAAGGTGAGATGCTGCCTTTCGCTATTCGATGACGGGAGACTCCGGCAATAGTCTGCCCGTAATTTTTTTGAAAGAAAAAAGCCGTTTCTCCGGAAAGAATGCGTGAAAATCACGGAAAAATCGTGTGGAGAATTGTCAAAAAGACTAAAAAAAGATTTGACTTTTATAGACAAAAAATATATAATTGTATTTGATATGTCTGGTTGAATGACGTGCTTTGGCTCTTATCACAGATACAGTATAATCCAGGTTCAAAACACAGCAAATAATCGGACACAAAGAAATTTTAATATTGGAGGATACCGTATGAAACGAATTGGCAAGCCGGTGTTCTTCATCGTCTTTATCCTGATACTCGGACTGGCGTATACATCGATCTTCGGCGTATACGGCGAGAACGGTGATTTCAAGATCACCTACATCAAGGGTATCAACGATATTCGATGGGGCATCGACATCAACGGCGGTGTCGAGGCAGTTTTCAAACCCGCTGACGGGGTTGACGCAAATGATGAACAGATGGAATCCGTAAAATCCATTCTTGATCTTCGTCTGGTGTCGCAGAACGTCACGGACTATGAGATCTACCCCGACTACACAAACGACAGAATCACTGTCCGCTTCCCGTGGAAGTCTGACGAGAAGGATTATAATCCCGATGAAGCGATCAGCGAACTGAGTGCAACGGCAGCACTGACCTTCCGGGGCGGCTCTGACGCCAGCGGTGAAGTCATCATCACCGGCAGTGACGTCAAGCGTGCTTACGCAACCTATCAGCAGTCCTCATCCGGCGTACGGGAACACATGGTGGTACTGGAACTGAATGATGAAGGAAAAACCAAGTTTGCTCAGGGCACCCAGACTTATCTCAAACAGACCATTTCCATCTGGATGGATAACGAGTGTATTTCCGCTCCCACCGTCCACGATGTGATCACCGACGGCACCGCAACCATCAGCGGCAGCTTTGACGCCGCCAGCGCTTCGAAGTTAGCCAGCACCATCAATGCCGGTGCGCTTCCCTTCGGACTGGAAATCGAAAGCTACAGCACCATCAGCCCGACACTGGGCAACTATGCTCTCCAGGCAATGGGAATTGCGGCGCTGGTAGCATTGGCCTTCATTTTCCTGTTCATGCTTATCATGTATCGTCTGCCCGGCTTTGTCGCCTTCATTGCGCTGCTCGGACAGATGGCAATTGCCATTATTGCCGTATCCGGTTACTTCCCGGTATTCCCGAGCTTTACCATGACGATTCCCGGTATTGCTGGTCTGATCCTGTCCATCGGTATGGGTGTTGACGCCAATATCATTACGGCGGAACGTATCAAGGATGAACTCTGGACCGGCAAGACCCTTGACGGCTGTATCCGGAACGGTACCAAAGGCAGCTTCTCTGCCATCTTCGACGGTAACGTCACGGTTATCATTGTCGCCGTCATTCTGATTCTCGTCTTCGGACCTGCCAATATTCTTTCGGCGATCTTTGGTGTATCCACCACCGGTCTGATCTATGCCTTCGGTTATACCCTGCTGATGGGCGTTATCGCTAACTTCATCATGGGTGTAGGCGCATCCAGACTGATGCTTCGCTCTGTTTCAGGCTTCAAGTTCCTGAGAAATAAAAGATTATATGGAGGTAAGAAGTCATGAGACAAACATTCCATATAGACTTTGTGAAAAAGTCCAAAATCTTTTTCGGCATTTCACTGGGAATCATGTTAGTGTGCCTGATTCTGAATCTATTCGTCTTCCCCACGCTGGTTGATATCCAGTTCACCGGCGGTACCATTATCAAGTACAGCTATTCCGGCTCTCTGAAAACCAGCGAACTGGAAAGTACCGTCAATGATACCATCAAAGAGATGGATAATCTGAAAAAGGATACCATCTCCTACTCCTACAGTGAAAACCTTGCCGCATCCAAAAACGGAAAGATCGTATCTCTCCAGTTCACCGGCAATAAAGCCGTATCGGTGGATGATAAAACCGCCATCACAAACAAACTACAGGAAACTTTCCCGGATAATAACTTCGAAGAAGCTTCGTCTTCATCGGTTGACGCTTCAAAGGGTCTGAACTTCTTCTTCAAGTGTCTGGCAGCCGTTATCTTAGCAGCGGTTATCATGATCTTCTATGTAGCCCTGCGGTTCCGGAAAATCGGCGGACTTTCTGCCGGTGTCATGGCTGTAGTAGCCCTGATCCATGACCTGATTATCGTCTACTTTGTCTTCGTCATCTTCCGGATGCCGCTGAACGATAACTTCATTGCGGTCGTCCTGATGATTCTCGGTTACTCACTGAATGATACCATCGTCATCTATGACCGTATCCGTGAGAACCGCAGAAAAGCCGGTCCGAAAGTCACCACCGGCGATATTGTCAATACCAGTCTGAATCAGTGTATGGTCAGAACCATCTGCACCTCCATTACCACGATCGTCGCAATTGCATCGGTACTGGTTGTCGCGCTGATCTTCAACATTGATTCCATCGTCAGCTTTGCGCTTCCGATGATGATCGGCTTGATTTCCGGTTCTTATTCTTCTCTCTGCATCGCAGCTCCGCTGTGGGTCATCTGGAAGAACCATAAGGACAAAGTCAAGATGGAAGCCAGAAAGAATGCGGAAGCTTCTTCCAAGTCCTCTTCCAAAAAGAACAATAAATCAAAAGCCAAGGCTGATGCCAAATCAGAAGCCAAAACCAAATCAGAAACCAAAACCAAAAAAGACTAATGCAAAGGATACTTCCGACAGCCGTCACGCTGTAGACTGATCCGATGAACACACGGTGTGCGATCTTCCCGGTCGTACACCGTTTTTTTGCCGATATGAATTGATTCTGTCTTTCTCATACAGGAGCCGGTCCGTCGCCTGTAAGGGCGCACGGACGCAGGTCCGCTGATTCGTATCCTTGTCCCTGAGGGACAAGGATACTTCTTTCTTCTTTCATTGTCGTTCCTTTGTTGGTACTTTTGTCGGTACTTTTGTCGGAACTTTTGTCGGTACTTTGTCGGTACCTTGTTGCAACTATGTTGCTGCCTTGCCGGAACACTGCCGCAAGGCTTTTTTAATGGCAGAACATTACCTGCCAAAGCTGACTGATACAGCTTTCAAACGTCCCTCTGCACTTTATACAGTCGCCTGCAATCATGGCGTATCATTCATACGCTTCATCAACCGCTGTTTCAGCGGTAAGCGGATCCGATCGGATTCCGCAGCATCTGCCTCTTAATGGCGCCAAAGGCAGATCAATAAAATAAATAAAAATATTAAAAAAATAAATATCAGACGGCGAACGGGACCATACCGGAGTCCGTAAAAAGACCCCTTTCACTTAACCCTCCAAAACGCAAAAAATTCGACCCCGAAAGGTCGAATTTAAAAAAATAATATGGAAATTTTTTATTTTTCAGAAAGCGGATCCGGGTCCGGCTCATCCCTCTTCCACACCATTAAAGGATCAGGATATAGGGATTGCGGGAAGCGTCAAGGACTTTGAGATAAGCGAGGGTCATCGCTTCCGAGGTACCGACACAACCGGCAGTAGGATCGGATGAAATATGGAAGAAAATAGCGGAACCCTTGCCGGGAATAATCGGATTCATATTAAAGTTGATCACAAAGCCGTATTCATAATTCTGAATATAATACATAAACTCAGCTCTGCTCCAGCCCATATAAGCCGG
>CACYCN010000396.1 GCA_902772895.1 uncultured Ruminococcus sp. | reverse complement strand
TTGGGACCACCGGTAAAGATGATTCCCATATATCCCGCCTTTTTAATTTCATCAGCGGTCATTTTGTAAGATTTCAGTTCACAATAGACGTTACATTCACGAACACGTCTGGCGATCAGCTGACTATACTGTCCGCCGAAGTCCATAATCAGAATGGACTGATTTTTGATATCCATATACATTCACCTCAATAACAGTGCAGAAAGAAACGGTTCTTCCGCACCGGTCAGATCATTCCACCGTCACAGACTTAGCCAGATTACGGGGCTTATCAATATCGCAGCCCTTCAGGGAAGCCACATAATAGGCAAAAAGCTGCAGCGGAATGACCGCTAAAGACGGAAGCATCATATCGCACGTCTGGGGGATAAAGATGGTACTCTGAGCGACACTTCCCACTTCCTGATGATTTTCACATGCCAGACAAAGCACATATGCGCCTCTTGTCTGGACTTCTTCGATATTGCTGATTGTTTTGGCAATCAGCGGTTCATGGGTAGCCAGCGCAATCACAAGAGTTCCTTCCTCGATAAGAGAAATGGTTCCGTGTTTCAGTTCACCGGCCGCATAAGCTTCGGAGTGAATGTAGGAAATCTCCTTGAGCTTGAGGGAACCTTCCAGGGACAGAGCATAATCGATATTTCTGCCGATAAAGAAGACATCCCTTGAATGGAAGAGCTGAGAAGCAAGATACTGAATATTTTCTTCATGATCCAGGATTTCCTGAATCTTATCCGGCAAAGCTTCCAGTTCTTTCAGATAATACTGATATTCCGCATCGGTAATGGTTCCGAGCATTTCTGCGAAATAGATTGCCAGCAGATAAACAACCGCCAACTGGGTACTATACGCTTTGGTTGTAGCCACAGCAATTTCGGGACCTGCCCAGGTATAAATGACTTCATCGGATTCCGTAGCAATCGCACTGCCAACGACATTGACAATGGAAATGACATGAGAACCACGTCTCTGGGCTTCCTTCATTGCCTCTTTGGTATCGGCGGTTTCACCGGACTGACTGATCACGATCGTCAGGGTCTTATCATCCACAATGGGATCACGATAACGGAACTCGGAAGCCAGATCGGCTTCTACCGGGATCCGCAGCATTTTTTCAAAGACATATTTAGCGACCACGCCTACATGATAAGCCGAACCGCAGGCAAGAATATTGATCTTGCGATACTGACGAAGCTGTTCTTTGGTCAGCTTGATTTCATCCAGTACAATTCTGCCGTCCTTGATACGGGGATTGACGGTATCATGGAGAGCCTTAGGCTGTTCCATAATTTCCTTGAACATAAAGTGTTCATAGCCGCCCTTTTCTGCCGCATCGATATCCCATTGAATAGTTTCCTCCTCTTTCCGGACCTCATCCTTATCGGTATTGATAATACGGATACTGTCACGGCGGAGAATGGCAATTTCGTTATTTTCCAGACGATAGATTCTTCTGGTTTTTGACAGAATCGCCGGCACATCGGAAGCGATATAATTTTCATTTTCACCGATTCCGATAATCAGCGGACTTTCCTTTCGCACGGCGATAATTTCATCAGGATTTTCCTTACTGATGACGCCCAGCGCATAAGAACCGTCCAGTTTGGACAATACTTTAATGACCGTATCGATCAGGTCACCCTGATAATAATATTCAATCAACTGGGCAATGACTTCCGTATCGGTTTTGGAGCGGAAAGTCACCCCCTTAGCGGTAAGATATTCTTTTAATTGCAGATAGTTTTCGATAATGCCGTTATGCACCACCGCAAACCGGCAGGAATCACTCAGATGAGGGTGGGCATTGACATCCGAAGGTTCACCATGAGTTGCCCAACGGGTATGACCGATTCCGACAGTACCATGAATATTCTTACCATAGTCCGTAAGTTTTTCCAGTTCTTCCAGTTTTCCCTTTGCCTTTTTGACAATCAGTTCACTGCCGTCATTCAGGCAAATACCGGCGGAGTCATAACCCCTGTATTCCAGCTTTTCCAGACCATGAAGCAAAAACGGAGCTGCCTGTTCATATCCGATATAACCTACGATACCACACATGATAACTCCTCCTACTTAGCGATAGATAATGTCCTCTCTCTTAGGACCGTTTGAGATCATCGTAAAGGGAACGCCGACTGCTTTTTCAGCAAATTCGATATAGTTACGGCAATTTTCGGGGAGTTCCTCATAGTTCTTGATGCCTCTGATATCGCACTTCCAACCCGGAAGAACTTCCAGGATCGGTTTTGCTCTTTTCAGCTTGGTAGTAGAGGGGAAGTAATCGATTCTCTCGCCGTCGAGTTCATAAGCCACGCAGACCGGAATCTCATCAAGATAGCCCAGTGCATCCAGAACAGTAAAGGCAACCTGTGTAGCGCCCTGTACTTTACAGCCATAACGGGTAGCCACCAGATCAAGCCAACCCATTCTTCTGGGACGACCTGTGGTAGCGCCGTATTCGCCGCCGTCACCACCGCGTTTTCTGAGTTCCTCTGCTTCTTCGCCGAAGATCTCACTGACAAATTCACCGGCGCCGACAGCGCTGGAATATGCCTTGACAACGGTAATGATATCCTTGATTTCATACGGCGGGATACCGCCTGCACCGACGGCACCATAGCCGGCGATGGTATTGGAGCTTGTCACCATCGGATAGATACCGAAATCGGTATCCTTGAGTGAACCGAGCTGACCTTCCAGCAGAATTTCCTTACCTTGTACGACAGCGTCATGAACGATATCGAACGTATTGGCAACATAAGGCGCCAACGCGGTTTTATATTCCATCAGCTTTTCAAACATCTCGTCAGCACTGATGGGTTCTTTATGGTAGACATTTTCCACGATAGCGTTCTTTACTTCTAATATACGCTCAATTTTCTCTTTCAGACCCGCTTCATCATCAAAGAGTTCATTGACCTGAAAACCGATCTTTGAGAACTTATCGGAATAGAAGGGAGCGATACCGGACTTGGTAGAACCGAAGCTCTTACCACCCAGTCTTTCCTCTTCATAGCAGTCGAACAGTTTATGATAGGGCATAACAATCTGTGCTCTGTCCGATACCAGGATATTCGGCTTCGGCACGCCCTTATCAATCAGTTCCTGAATTTCCTTAACAAGATTTTCCACACTCAGGGCAACACCGTTGCCGATGATATTGGTAATCTTTGTATTAAACACACCAGAGGGAAGCTGATGCAGGGCAAATTTGCCATAATGATTGATAATGGTATGACCGGCATTGCTGCCGCCCTGAAAACGGATAACCATATCCGACTTCTGCGCCAGCATATCCGTAATCTTACCCTTGCCTTCGTCGCCCCAGTTGGCGCCTACGATCGCTCTTACCATTGCTCTGTTTTCATCCTTTCGTTTGTCATATTTATCGGGGGAGTCCTGCCGGGGGAAACCCTTTGTTTCAAAACAAAGGATTCTCCCCCAGACCCCCTTCCTAAAAAATCAATTTATAGAATTTATATGATACAAAATGGCCTCTCAACATCTTTGCAAAACGAAATCGGGTACGGCAGCCTGCCGCCCTTCGTGGGAGTTTCGGAGGGCAAAGCTCTCTGACTTCATGAGAGCAGGCTTTTTGTCCGGCTCAGACGTTGATTTCAGCTGTTTCGGTTGCCAGTTCCGCATACGGAGCGAGAGCGGCAGCGACGGTTTCATTGAGGAAATCGGTTGTCTGCTCCGGTGAACGGCCGACATACTTTTCGGGAACAAGAATTGCTTCGAGTTCTTCTTTGGTTACGCCGAAAGCCGGATCTGCGGCGATTCTGTCAAGCAGATCGTTTTCGCCGCCTTCCTCTTTAATTACCTTGGAAGCCGCCATCGAATGTGTACGGATTCTTTCATGCAGTTCCTGACGGTTGCCGCCTCTTTTGACAGCATCCATCATAATATTTTCCGTTGCCATAAAAGGCAGTTCTCTTCTGAGATGAGCGGTAACGACTTTATCATAAACGACAAGACCGTCGCTGATATTGAGATAGAGATTAAGAATCGCATCGACTGCCAGGAACGCTTCCGGAACACTCAGACGTTTATTGGCAGAATCATCGAGTGTTCTCTCAAACCACTGGGTCGCAGCGGTGATGTAGGGATTGAGTACATCAATCATGACATAACGGGAAAGTGATGTGATACGTTCGGAACGCATCGGATTCCGCTTATAAGCCATAGCGCTGGAACCGATCTGACCCTTTTCAAAGGGTTCTTCTATTTCTTTGAGGTGCTGCAGCAGACGGATATCATTGGAGAACTTGGAAGCACTCTGGGCGATACCTGCCAGTACATTCAGGACACGGCTGTCCAGTTTCCGGGAATATGTCTGACCTGAAACGGCAAAACAGTCACTGTAGCCCATCTTCTGAGCGATCAGCTTATCGATCTGCTTACACTTTTCATGATCGCCGTCAAAGAGTTCCAGGAAGCTTGCCTGTGTTCCGGTGGTACCCTTACAGCCCAGCAGCTTCATTCCGCTGATGACATAACGTACATCTTCCAGATCCATCAGTAAATCCTGAATCCAGAGGGTGGCTCTTTTTCCGACAGTAGTCGGCTGAGCGGGCTGGAAATGGGTAAATGCCAGCGTCGGCAGCGCCTTATATTTCTCGGCGAATACGGAAAGCTGACGGATCACACTGACCAGTTTTTTCTCAACGATTCTGAGAGCCTCTGTCATGATAATGACATCGGTATTATCGCCAACATAACAGGAGGTAGCACCGAGATGAATGATCCCCTTGGCTGTCGGACACTGCTCACCATAGGCAAATACGTGGGACATCACATCGTGACGGACCACTTTTTCTCTTGCCTCCGCCACTTCATAGTTGATATCATCGGCATGGGCTTTCAATTCCTCGATCTGTTCCCGGGTGATATTCAGTCCCAGTTCATGCTCGGCTTCTGCCAGAGCGATCCAGAGTTTTCTCCAGGTTCTGAATTTCTTATCGGGGGAAAAAATGTATTTCATTTCCTTATCCGCATATCTTGACGAAAGCGGGGATTCATAGGTATCTCTCATGCTGTCACCCTTTCCGTAAATCAAAAACCGTATCCGGTTCCCGATTCACCGTTATTACTTTTGTATTTTCTGACAAAGCCGGCTGTCTGCAGCGTTTCACACACCGTCTTGCGTCAGGTTTCTTCTTTGCCGAGGCAGGAAGCATCGGCAGGTTTCTTTACGGGAAGTTTTTTATCGAATTGAACGCCGCCCCGTTCTTTTCCTTCCAGCATTTTGGAAGGAATTCTGGTAGGATACTTTCCGGAGAAGCAGGCGTCACAGATTCCGGGACAATCCGTTCCGAGCATTTTACCGAGAGACTCCGCCGGCAGGAAACCCAGTGTATCCGCACCTGTCAGCTCACAGATTTCATCAATCGTATGTTTCACGGCAATCAGTTCATCACGGGAAGGGATATCGGTACCGTAGAAGCACGGCCAGATAAACGGCGGTGAACTGATACGCAGATGCACTTCCCTGGCACCGGCACTGCGCAGCATCTTGACGATTCTGTCACAGGTAGTACCCCGGACGATCGAGTCATCTATGACAACCACACGTTTTCCTTCCAGTACCGAGCGCAGGGGATTCAGCTTCAGACGGACACTGTTTGCTCTTTCCTTCTGCGTCGGCTTGATAAAGGTACGTCCGATATAGCCGTTTTTGACGATTCCCTTTTCATAAGGGATCCCGGATTCTTCACTATAGCCGATGGCGGCATCAATACCGGATTCCGGAACACCGATTACGATATCCGCTTCCACGGGGAATTCTCTGGCAAGAATCCGTCCGGCTTCTTTCCGGGATTTATAGACGCTGATTCCGTCAATTTCGGAATCGGTTCTGGCAAAATAAATATATTCAAACACACAAAGTGATTTTTTTCTCTGTTTGACGCTGTTATAGATCGACCGGACTCCGGTTTCATCCACCACAACGATTTCACCCGGCTCCACGTCACGCACAAATTCCGCGCCGCAGGCTGCCAAGGCGCAGCTTTCGGAAGCAAAGATCACCGAATTGCCCAGTCTGCCCATACAGAGCGGACGGAAACCGTTAGGGTCTCTGGCGGCAATCAGTTTCTGAGGACTCATCACGAGCAGTGAATAAGCGCCCTCGATCTGACGCATGGCACGGGCTACCGCATCTTCCACCGAATCCGCACGGATCCGTTCTCTGGCAATCAGATAAGCGATTGCCTCCGAATCAATGGTAGTCTGAAAGATAGCGCCTCTTCTTTCCAGTTCCTTGCGGATCTCATAGGCATTGGTCAGATTTCCGTTATGAGCGATCGCGAGCGTACCCTTGACATAACGCAT
>CACYCN010000395.1 GCA_902772895.1 uncultured Ruminococcus sp. | reverse complement strand
TTCTCTGTCATTTCAATGCCGCTGATTGTCGGATTCGCACAGACAGTGGGCTCCTGACAGAAAACATTAAGTCAAACATCAATCAATGTCTTTTTCGGATTACCGAAAGACGGAAACGGAGAGAATACAGATGGATATCAATCAGTTCAAGAGTCGGGCGGAAGAACTCCGTTCACAGATTCTTTATCATAATAACCGTTATTATAATGAGGATGCTCCCGAAATCAGTGACTATGAATACGATATGCTGCTGCGTGAGCTGGAACAGATCGAAACGGACTTCCCTGCCCTTCAGACTCCGGATTCACCGACCCAACGTGTCGGCGGCAGTGCCGGTGAAAAGTTCTCGCCTGTAGAACATGTGGTTCCGATGGAAAGTCTGCATGATTCTTTCTCACATGACGAGATCCGGGATTTTGATAAACGAATCCGTCAAAGCTATGACCATCCCGTATATGTTGTGGAACCTAAAATTGACGGACTGTCCGTATCGGCAGAATACCGTAACGGCGTTTTTGTCAGAGGATCGACCAGAGGGGACGGTTCTGTCGGCGAAGATATCACCGATAATCTGAAAACGATCCGCTCTTTGCCGATGAAACTCAACCGTCCCGTTCCTTTCTTAGAAGTCCGCGGAGAAGTCTATATGTCTATCGAAAGCTTTGAGCGTCTCGTAGAAGGACAGGAAGAACGGGAAGAAAAACCTTTCAAGAATCCCAGAAATGCAGCGGCAGGTTCCCTGCGGCAGAAGGATGCCAGAATTACCAAGGCACGGGAACTGGATATCTTCGTCTTTAATGTTCAGCAGATTGAAGGCGAAACACTGACCAGTCATCGTCAGTCTCTGGATTATCTGACGGAACTGGGTTTTACAACGCTGCCTTTCTATCATCAATGTGAAACCATTGATGAAGTGCTGACAAAAATTGAAGAGATCGGTGAAAAACGTGGGGAACTGCCGTTTCAGATCGACGGAGCCGTTATTAAACTCAATGATTTTTCACAGCGTGAGGCACTGGGAAGTACGGCAAAGTTTCCCCGTTGGGCGGAAGCCTATAAATATCCGCCGGAAGAAAAGGAAACGGAACTGCTGGATGTGGAAATCAATGTCGGCAGAACCGGTGTTCTGACTCCGACTGCCATTTTTGCCCCTA
Source organism: uncultured Ruminococcus sp. (assembly GCA_902772895.1). Classification (GTDB taxonomy): domain Bacteria; phylum Bacillota; class Clostridia; order Oscillospirales; family Acutalibacteraceae; genus UBA1213. The sequence goes on along the minus strand of CACYCN010000395.1, from coordinate 3,326 downwards.
TCACTTTAGCCGGTACCACCGTCAGCCGCGCTACACTCCATAATGAAGATTTTATCCGTGAGAAGGATATCCGGATCGGTGATCGTGTGATTCTGCGGAAAGCCGGCGAAATTATTCCGGAAGTCGTTGCTGTAGCGGCTCATAAAGAAGGCTCTGTTCCCTATTCTATGCCGTCTGTCTGTCCGTCCTGCGGTTCACCGGTATCCTGTGAAGACGGAGAAGCTGCCCTGCGCTGCACCAATACCGATTGTCCTGCTCAGCTGATGCGGCATATGATTCATTTTGTCTCACGTGACGCCATGGATATTGACGGTCTGGGCGAAAAGATCCTTCGTCAGATGACGGACAAGGGTCTGATTACTTCACCCCTCGATCTGTATCGTCTGACAAAAGAGGATATCCTGACTCTCGAAAACAAAAAAGAAAAATCTTCCGATAACCTGATGCGTGCTATTGAAAAATCCAAAAATAATGACCTGTATCGTATTGTCTATGCACTCGGTATCCGCCATATCGGTCAGAAGGCTGCCAAACTTCTTTCTGACCGTTTCCGGACACTGGACGCCATCGCCGCTGCCAGTGAAGAAGAAATCGCTTCCATTGAAGGCTTCGGTGCGATTATGGCAGAAAGTACCGCTGCTTACTTTGCCCTGACGGAAAGCCGGAAACTTGTCGAGGAAATCAAAATACTCGGCATCAATACCAGGAATCTTTCAGAACCGGTTGAAGTCTCTCAGGACAGTCCGTTCCTGAATAAGACCTTTGTCATTACCGGTACTCTTCCCCATTATAAACGCACTGAAGCTGCCGCAATGATCGAACGGCTTGGCGGTAAGGTTGCCTCGTCTGTCTCCAAAAAAACAGATTATGTCCTTGCCGGTGAAGACGCCGGCAGTAAACTGACAAAGGCACAGACTCTTGGTATTACCATTATCGATGAAGCGGAATTTGATTCGATGAGAAAATCCTTCGATTGAGGCGAATGACGGATGTTCAAAAAGTTTATCAAGTTTATCAGGGCATATTCCAGAAAAGCGCTGCATCATATACTGAAATTTTTGAAATGGGCATTGATTTCAATCATCACCGGTCTGTTTGTCGGCAGTATCAGTACATTCTTTTCCATGTGTATGAATGCCGTGACAGAGTATCGTGAACAGAATGACTTTATTCTGTATTTTCTTCCGGTAGCCGGTATTCTGACCGTGTTTTTATACAGCGCTTTCAAGTACAAAAATGACAAGGGAACCAATCTGATTCTTTCAACCATTCACGCCCAATCGGAAATCCCCTTCCGGATGGCTCCGCTGATTTTTATTACTACGATTCTGACACATTTATTCGGCGGTTCTGCCGGACGTGAAGGCGCTGCTTTACAGTTAGGCGGCAGTCTGGGGAATCAGATGGGACGTTGGTTCCGTCTGGACGACGCAGATAAACGTGTGGTCGTACTCTGCGGCATGAGTGCGGCGTTTTCTGCGGTTTTCGGTACGCCGATGGCAGCGGCGTTATTTTCAATGGAAGTCGTCAGTGTTGGTGTAATGTATTATGCCGCATTGGTTCCGTGTGTGTTTTCCTCATTGATCGCCGCTTATTTTGCCAGCATTTTCGGCTTAAAGGAAGCCGCTTTCCATGATGTTGTCTTCCCTTCACTGAATTTCCTGAATGCAGCCGAAATCATTATTCTTTCCATTCTCTGTGCCATTCTGAGTATTCTGTTTATTATTCTGATGCACACCACCGGAGATCTCTTCCGCAAATATCTCAAAAATCCCTATATCCGTATTTTTCTTGCCGGTTCGGCAATTGTACTGCTCTCACTCGTACTCGGAACCCGTGACTATAACGGTGCCGGTATTGCGGTCATTGCCAGGGCGGTCAATGACGGTCAGGCGGTTCCCTATGCGTTTCTTCTGAAGATGCTGTTTACGGCAATTACCATTGAAGCCGGATATCGTGGCGGTGAAATTGTTCCGTCGTTTTTTATCGGCGCCACATTCGGCTGTACCTTCGGAACACTGATCGGTTTCTCTCCGTCCGTCTGTGCGGCAGTAGGACTAATTGCCATGTTCTGCGGCGTTACCAACTGTCCGATCACCTCTATGCTCATCAGTTTTGAATTGTTCGGCTCCGGCGGGATTTATTATTTCATGATTGCCGTTGCCGTCAGCTATTTTATGTCCGGCTATTACGGTCTGTACAAGGATCAGACTATCGTCTACTCCAAATATAAAACCAAGTTCCTCAATCGCAAAACCCGTCAATAACCATCAGAGTTACCCGTTTCTGACTCACAGTTTACAATGAACAAAACTCCCTCTCCTTCAGGATTTTCTGAAGAAGAGGGAGTTTTTTCGGAATGTCATGTTTTTTCTTGAAGGACTTTTTTCAGATACTGACCGGTATAGGACGATTCACAGGCCGCTACTTCCTCAGGAGTTCCGGTTGTGACGATCGTACCGCCGCCGTCACCGCCTTCCGGACCAAGATCAATAATATGATCGGCCGTTTTGATAAGATCAAGATTGTGTTCAATGACAACAACGGTATTCCCGCTGTCAACAAACTTTTGCAATACCTCGATCAGACGGTGTACATCGGCAATATGAAGACCGGTTGTCGGCTCATCAAGAATATAGATCGTTTTACCGGTTGAGCGTTTGGAGAGCTCTGTAGCCAATTTGATACGTTGGGCTTCACCGCCGGACAGCGTTGTGGAGGGCTGTCCGATCTTGATATAGCCGAGTCCCACATCATAGAGCGTTTTGAGTTTATTATAGATACGGGGAATATTCGCAAAGAACTGGCATCCCTCTTCTACCGTCATCTCCAGGACATCGTAGATCGACTTGCCCTTATATTTTACTTCCAGGGTTTCACGGTTATAGCGCTTACCGCCGCAGACATCACACGGAACATATACATCCGGTAAAAAATGCATTTCGATCTTTATGATGCCATCACCCTGACAGGCTTCACAGCGACCACCCTTGACGTTAAAGGAAAACCGACCGGAACCAAAACCATGAATTTTCGCTTCATTCGTCTGAGCAAACAATTCCCGGATATCGGTAAAAACGCCGGTATAAGTAGCGGGATTGGAACGTGGTGTACGTCCGATCGGCGACTGGTTGATATCAATCACCTTATCCAGATACTCCATACCCGTTATTTTTTTACACTGAACAGGAAGCGGACGGGCACCGTTCAGTGTGGAAGACAGCTGTTTATAGAGAATTTCATTGACAAGGGATGACTTGCCGGAACCGGAAACGCCTGTTACACAGATAAACTTCCCTAAAGGGAACTCTACATTGATTTTTTTC
>CACYCN010000394.1 GCA_902772895.1 uncultured Ruminococcus sp. | reverse complement strand
TGTCCAGTCCGTTGGTGACGGTGTCTGATTTTGTGCTGATCGCCAAGAGTGATATGGCAACGGTGGTGGATTCGCTGGTGGCTCCGCTGAGTATGATCAATGCGTTGATTGTTGCGACAGTGCTCCGGCTTGAAAGCGAAGTCAAGGAGACGTTCGGCGTACTGGAGAATATCTGGCAGGAATATGACGTATATCAGAATAACAGAAAGGATGAACCGGATTGACCCGAACGATGACAGCCGTGATCGGCGGCGGCGCAGCCGGTATGATGGCGGCAATCTTTGCTTCACGCAGCGGTCAGGAGGTAACGGTCTTTGAAAAAAACGCAAAGATCGGCAGAAAACTCTATATCACCGGAAAAGGACGGTGTAATCTGACCAACGCCTGTGACGAAAGAACCGTGATCGCCAATACACCGACCAACGGAAAATTCCTGTTCCGTGCCCTGCACCGGTTCCCGCCGGAGGAAACCATGCGTTTCTTTGAAGAACAGGGTCTGGCACTGAAAACGGAACGTGGTAACCGTGTTTTTCCGGTATCGGATCGGGCGGCGGATGTGGTGGATATCCTGCTGAAAACGGCAAGATCGGAAAAGGTTTCTATTGTGAACGAAACTGTAACGGAGATTACGGTTCATGACGGAGCCGTATACGGTGTGAAGACGGGGAACAGGGAACGTCGGTTTGATAAAGTGATTCTTGCCTGCGGAGGGATATCCTATCCGCTGACCGGTTCTACCGGAGACGGCTTTCGCTTTGCAAGGCAGCTGGGACATACGGTGATGCCGCTGCTGCCGTCTCTCGTGCCGCTGGAGACGTCGGAACGGATGCCGGCAGAGACTGATAAACTATTACTGAAAAACGTCTCTATGGCCGTTGTAGACGGCGAGAACCATAAAAGGGTCTATGAGGATTTCGGAGAACTGCAGCTGATGCGATACGGACTGACCGGTGCGACCATTCTGAGTGCCAGCGCGCATCTTCGTCCGATGCAGTGCGGAAAATATCAGGTGTTGATTGATCTTAAACCCGCACTCTCTCCGGAAAAAACCGAAGCCCGTCTTTTACGGGAACTGTCAGCCGGAAAAGGCGCCTGTGTCAGGGAAATGCTTCGCTCAATGCTGCCCTCCGGAATGATCGGTCTGTTTTTGCAGAAGGCAGGTGTTGCTCCGGAAAAGAACTGCAGTGAGATTACCAAGGCCGATCGGAAACAATTGCTTGCCATGATGAAGGGACTGCCGTTTTCTATCCGTGGATTCCGCCCCATTGAGGAAGCTATCGTTACTTCCGGCGGCGTCTGTGTCAAAGAAATCGATCCGGGAACCATGGCATCCAAAATCATCAGGGGACTGTATTTTGCCGGTGAAATGATCGATTATGATTGTTATACCGGTGGGTTCAATCTGCAGTGCGCTTTTTCAACCGGCGTATTGGCAGGCGAGAGTCTTGTTTGACGGAGCTGACGGATGCTGCATGACTGACAGGAAATCATGATTCGAAAACACGGTTGTCCGGGTTGATGGGCAACCCGGACGGACAGGGAGGAGTCTTTATGGGATTTCAGGATGATTGGATGCTGCGGCAGATCGAAATGATCACCAGACATGTAGCAATGATGATTTTTCATAAGAGAGCGGTACGGTATGAGCTTTCTTCTTCGGAGATGCTCTCGGAAACGGATGAACTGCATCTGAAACTGGACGGTCTGATCCGTGAAGGAAAACTCTGTGAAGCAGAGGATCTGTTGTTTGATAATCTCATGTTTACGGATCGCTATATCGAACTGGCAGTGGATTTTTACACACGGCTCAATCAGCTGACGGATCAGGAACTGGAGAACGGCGGTTTTACAAGAGATGAAGTGTATGACGGTTATGTGGAAATTTTAATGCTGCTGGGGGTTCCCATCGATGAATTCGTGGCATAGTATGGAAGGAAAGAAAAAACTTTTGAATCGATAGAAAGAAAAAACCTTGATAATAAGCGGCTTTTTTAGTTATCGGAAAAATAATTCAAAAATTTTTGAAAAAATTTCAAAAAAACCCTTGACAAATGACCGTCGATGGTGTATTATAATGAAGTCGCTGAGAGATACGAAAAAACTTCGTAAGATCGAAGCTGATGTGGGAGCATAGCTCAGCTGGGAGAGCATCTGCCTTACAAGCAGAGGGTCATAGGTTCGAGCCCTATTGTTCCCACCATACGG
>CACYCN010000393.1 GCA_902772895.1 uncultured Ruminococcus sp. | reverse complement strand
TCAATGATACTGTTGACCTTCGCCTGATTGGTCTGGTCATATTTTTTGCCGGATATCGAATCCTTCATCGCCTGTATCGCCTTTCCACGGATCGTTTTCAGTTTCTTTTCATTCGCCTTTTCTTCTTCAAGCTGCTTTTTCCTGGTGGGCTCAAAATTGGCAATGAGGGCTATCGCCTGCTTACACAGATCATTAACTTCCGATACCGCTTCGGATCTCCTGACATACGGCATATAAATATCAAAGATCTCCTGAATACTCGCTAACTGGGAATCCGTATAATCTTCTTCTTTATATGTCTTACGGATCCGTTTTTCCGCATTGTTCTTATAGGTCTGAAGGGTATTGGCAAGTTTGGTATCATCCGTTTTCGACCATTTCAGTGTGCCGTCATACCAGCTGATCTTTTTCTTGTTCAACGCATCCTGGAATGTTGTCTGTTCCGGTTTCTTTCCGCCGTAATAGGTATACCAGACATCCGGATAGAGCGGATTACTGTTCAGCTTCGCTTTGCTGACGTCAACCTTTGAACTCTCCCCCACTCTCACCTTCCGGGCTACAATTACCTGACGGAATCCGTCAAAATCATAGGCGCAGGTGGATAATGTGACCAGTTCGTCACTCTCATTGACATCTACCGGACAGTCAATCACTGAACGCAGCTTCAACTGATACACAAAATTCAAAAAATCATAGTCATTGGCAAAAGTGCTGCGCAGATAATTGAAGATTTTTCCCTGTGACTCATAGGTGTTGGTCTTGAATACGGATATGATCTTCCATTTGCTCTTTTCATAGAGCGTATTGAAGGACAGCACGGGACTCGCTTTATAAACACTGAGATTATCAAAACTCAGTATCGAAGCAAACATCGTTCCGTTTGCCATGGAATGTCCATGCAATAATCGGTTCCGGTCATCCAGTTCACTCCGGAAATCCATAAAAATGGAACCGCTGAAATAATCGTTTTTATTGAAGTCCCGACAGAGATAAAACGGATCCTCCCCGTATGCCATCCGGACAGCATCATCCGGCGCCTGTAATACTACATAATCTATCGCCGTATTCGGAACATTCACCCACCCTACGGTATCCGAATTCTGAGATAACAGTCCGGTAAAATCACTCAGGATCTCTCGGGTGGAGTCTACCTCCTGAGGCGCAACTTCTTTTTTCTTGCTGGATTCCTGCGGTTTGGAACTCTCTTCCTCCGATTCCTCCGATTCCTCGGACGGTTCCTCACTTTCTTGTTCCAGAACAGAACTTTCTTCCGGTTCCGATGCGCATTGGCAGCACGGTAACCCAATGATCAGTATGAGAGCAAGCAGTAACGCTGTCAGCTTGCGGGTTGATTTCATTATGTTTCTCCTCCGGTTCAGTATTGTCATCTCTTATCATAACACAAATCTGTAAATAATTCTACTATCCTGTCAAAAATTATTCGGCATTTTTTTGCATTTTTTGCATTTTTTGCAGTAAAAAACGCCGCCTGTTCAGACGACGTTTTCTTTCCGATAACCCCTTCTTTCCCGTTCAGTCACAACTTTTCAGAGGAACCGGATTATCATTTTATGTTTACTTTCATAGCGTTTTTTGCATGATCAGAATTTCAGATCATACCACAGCAGGAACGCATAGATCGCATAGATCCGACTCCACAGGAATTCTTCGCCTGCCAGATAACGGGTCCAGTAATCTTTCAGTTCCTCCTGACGGAAGAAACGCTGTGAGGTCTCACCGAACAGTTTCTCCGCTATCGGTCGATTGAACTGTTCATTTGCCAGCCATTTGCGGATCGGTACCGCAAAACCTACTTTTTTCCGGAATGCCACTTCATCCGGCAGTTTCTTCGATGCCGCTAACCGGAAAGCGTATTTATTCTGATCGTTCATGAATTTATATGCTCCCGGAATCCGACGGGCAACATTGAACAAACGCAGATCACTGAACGGAGTATGAAGTTCAATATCACAAGCCGTACTGGTGCGGTCGGTGTTCAGATAGATGTCTCCCTCCAGCCACAGAGAAATATCAATCGTCAGTTTCTGAGACAGTTCATCCTGACCCTGTACCTCCTGCCATAATGGCATTACCGCATCCGCCGCTTTTACATTCCTGTCATAGTCTACCAGAATCGATTGTACGACCTCCTCGGACATGATATGTGAACAGGTCAGATAGATCCAGCCTTCTTTCAGCGGATTCCGATGGGAGTTATAGCCGCCGAAAAATTCATCGATCCCTTCTCCGGAATATACGACTTTGGTATGTTCACGGGTGGCACGGCATCCGATGGAAAATGCCACTGCCGATGCGTCTCCCAAAGGCTGACCCATTTTATCGATCACCGTCTCGATCCGGTCAAAATACTCTTCCGGACCGATCATCTTCACACGGAAATCCTTTTGCAATGCCTCTGCCGTATATCGTGCCAGCGCTGACTCATCAAATGCGGATTCTTCATATCCGATCGTGTTGGCGCACTGCGCGTCACTTGCCGCAAAAAGATAAGAGGAATCTACACCGCCTGACAAAAAGGACTCTTTATACGGAAATTCCGGGTCATTGGTTTCTTCTGACAGAATTTCCTCAACCGTCTGTTCGATTTCCTTGGCAAACTCTTCCACCGATTTACTGTTGTCCGGTTCAAATACCGGTTTCCAGTAACGGTTGACACTGACTTCCTTGCCGTCCCATCTCACATAGTGTCCCGGCATCAGTTTATAAATCCCTTCATAGAACGTTTCCTCGCCGATCGGATAACCATAGAACAAATACTGCTGGAGCATTCTGCTGTTCAGTTTTTTCTCAAATCCTTCATGTTCCGCTATGGCATTGATATCGCCTGTGCATACAAACTCGCCGTCAATCACCGCATAAAACATCTGCTTCTGCCCTACCTGGTCACGGATCGCATACAGCGCCTGCTCTTCCTCGTCCCATACCGCTATGGCAAACATTCCGTACAGATGTGACATCATTTCCAACTTCCATCTTGCAAAGGCTGCCTTGATGATCTCCGTCTCACGCTCTTCACGGCTGAGCGTCTCATCTACCGACAGCTCCTCACAGAGACTGCGCCAGTTTCTCAGATACCCGCTGAAATATCTTACCTGTATCCTGCTTATTGTCTGTATCATTTTCCATCCCTCAATTTAGTCGAATTTTGTCATTATTATAACACCTTTCTCCCCCTCCGTCAAGGCAGCCTCTTCTCGGGGGTAGGGTTTTTGAACGAGTTAAAAATGTATGAACATAAAATTAAAAGTTTCGCTCAAGCCTTTTCAAAGGCTTGCAGGGTCAAGGGACAGAGTCCCTTGTGGGAGGTTTGGAGGGTGAAACCCTCCAACATTCCATTGCTTTTATCGTGATTTCGTAAGAAATCATGATAAAAATACAAACCTGTTAACAGTTTATTTACTCATTCAAAAACCCTGGTCTGCACTTAATATTTACTTGACAAAATGATGTAAAAATGATAAAATTCTTTTGTTGACAGAAATAAATATGCCGGCATGGCGAAATCGGCAGACGCAAGGGACTTAAAATCCCTCGGAGTAACATCCGTACCGGTTCAAGTCC
>CACYCN010000392.1 GCA_902772895.1 uncultured Ruminococcus sp. | reverse complement strand
TCAAAATTTGAGTATGCTGTCAACAGCGTTTCATTGATTTCAGGAACAGTATGGTATCTTCCTAACATATACACAAACTCAGCGAATACTTCTGATGTGATAATGTGTTTTCTGTTTGATTTAATGCTTTTCATTGTCTTTGTTTTACCACAACTAGTGGGACCGGACATAACGATCAGCTTGTGCGGCTTACTTTCAATAAATTCAAGAACTTCTTTATCAGTCAGAATTCTGTTTTCGACTTCCCACAATTTTCTCACTCCTTAATGACATAAACGAAAAGAACTATAGGTTTTTACTTACGATCTGTCGGACTATTTCCTTAATGAGTTTTTCATCAACCGGTTTTAGCGTATGATCATCTGAGGATATTTCAGATAGAAAAACTGTCCCTTTTTTTCGATAAATAACAAATCGTTTATACTTGTATGTTGTAGTACCCAGAATATCCTCTTGATCTAAAGATTCAAATTTGATAATTTTTCCTCCCTTCAAGAGTATTTGTTCTGTTTCGTTAATGCTATTATAATACTTCTTCATAGTATTTCTATAACCTGAAATTACTGCTTTTTTACCTAATTTTTCAGATGAATATTGATCTGGATAACAGGCATAGAAAACATGAAAAGAACACCTTGTATCCACTTGAAAAAGATGCTCGAAAACAGTATAATAAAAGTGATATACAATGAATTTGTGACGGTTAAATGATAATAATACAGTGAGGAGATGTACTATGTCTGTTTATACAATTTATAAATCAGGAAAGAAAACGGCTGAATATAATGACGAAACCGGACGCTTTTCAATTATAAACAAAGGAACAATGAAACAACTGGAATGTCTGCCTGAAAAAGCCAGACTGATAATGAATTATCTTATGAGACAGTATATCTCCGGCGGATATGCTGACAGTGAAGAATTGATGATAAGCCTTGATTTGAGATCTACAAAAGATCCCAACAAGCCATCATCGACTATTGCAAACAACTTGAAGACCATTAGATATATGGTCAAAAACACCGAGCTTGAAGGATTTATTACACATAAAACCCATGCACTTGCATCGGATTATCATGTTGAAGTCGATGGTGGTACAGTAAAACTCAGTATCGTTTCAGGTTGGACAATGTATCGTCAGTCAGTGATTGACGAGTCAGGCGATGCTGTTGTTAAAAGTACGGATGACCTGAAGGATTTTACACTGAACTTTGTTGATTTCATTCTTAACAAGAAAAAACCCATCAGACACAGCCTGCTGTGTGGGAACGGCGGAATGGGTAAGACCTTCCTTCTTTCCGGTATCAATTACATAATGTTCGCAGAGAATTCGAACGGAGAATATTTTGATCATGTTTATACGGTTTCTCTCTCCGAACTGCTTAATGAAGCAATGAACAAGGTGATTTCTGACAATAACCACGAAAGTCAGCTTGACGAATCTTCTCCTGACAACAATTACCTTTTCAGGCACTTTGGTATTCAGCCTTTTGAACCTGAAAGTACTTATCTTTTCCTTCTGGATGGATACAATGAAATGATGGACAGAAAAACATCACAGAATTTCAGTATCATCGAACAGATCCAGAATGAAATAGCAAGTCTTAATACCGATAAAACTTATGTTGTTGTTACAACAAGAAACAAAACCGATAAGAAATACTTTTCCGACGATTATAAGCTTCTTGCTCTTTCAGAACTTGAAGAGAAAACCCCTGATATTGATCTTGACTGCAAGGTATCTGATGAGGCTAAAAAGGAAATAACAGGCTTGCTCAAAAGGCCTCTTTTCTATTCACAGTATAAAAAGGGCGGCATGAAGGAAATAGGATCAATTAAGAATGTATTTGATCTTTTTCTGAGTTTCCATAATAATGCATATAAACAATCCTGTGAAGGGAAAAGCACAACAGATAAATCCCCTTATCTCGTCTTGTATTACATAATTGCACCTTTTCTTGCGTATGAGATCGACCGCACCAGAGATGATCATATTGACAAAATAGATGCACTTTCGATAATAAAAGACTGGATTGGCAGAAAGACAGAGATAATTGACCGTATCAAAATGATTACCGGCAAGGAGATGAACCACATTCATGTATCGGATGATCCGTCTTTTTACTGGAATTTGCTGAAGGAATTTGATTTTGGAGAATTGTCAGAGGAAGTCTTTCGTTTTAACCATCAGGAATGGGGAGATTACTTTGCATCCTTTTATATCGTTTACTCATTGAAGTGCATTGACTGCATAACACTCGACAAACTTCCTTCCTTCAATCTGAAAAGCTCAACACAATACTATGTAAAGAATGCTTTTGACATAGAAAAATCCTACGATCCGAAGATCATTCCCGTCAGAAGAAAAAACTACAAAGACTTGTTTTATGTCGAACTTACCGACTCTCTTTTCAGAAAGCCATCCTTAACAAATCTGAAAATGTGGATAACAAGACTATACGCTGCCTATTCCTTTAATGATCATTTTATGCTTAATTACCTTCAGCAAAGGAATGAGATAGACCAGCCATTTTGTGATGCTCTGATGAAACATCCGGAAGTAATAAAACAGTCTGGTCTTGATACAGCATATCTTGATGCACTTATTGGGATCTTTGTAGGTGTTATACAATTCCACAGGATAAATAATGAATATAAGAAATGCCGTAAGTATTATGAATTTGCCGAAAAGCATTTGTTCTACAAAGACATGAACCCCATGCTTAAGAATTACCTGATACATCAGAAAGGCAAAGCAATTCTATTCTGCGCACAATACTATTATACCAAAGGCAAAATACCGGATGAATTATGGTATGATGATATGACCCCAAAAGAGATGTTTGATACCGGCATGAATCTTATGAAAAGCTGTCTGCCATACAATATGTCCGCAAACCTTCTCGGCGCTATTTACTCTGTGCCTGCAATGTGGATATTGAAAAACAAGCTTGCAGAGAGAGATGTTGTCACAGCATATAATATCTACAATCAGGCAT
>CACYCN010000391.1 GCA_902772895.1 uncultured Ruminococcus sp. | reverse complement strand
TTTTTGACTTCGTTGATAACTCGTAAGGCGTTTTCGTCTTTGCTTTCCGGATCGTATTCATACAGCTCCATTACAGTGGTGGAGCCGTCAACACTGTAAACATATTTATAACCTTTTTTTGCACCGATGATATTCGCAAGCATCTCTTTCTTTTCCGTCTTTTTCGGAATGTAATTCAGTGCAATCATATACTCCACTAAACCATCCAGGTTATTTTCATAATCTTTCTGTGAAATACTGTCCGCACTGACGGATTGGGATGTTTCAATGTTTTCAAGCTGTGTACCGCCTGTGGCACAGCCAAACAAGGTGACCATCAGCGATAGACAGAGTACGCCAAGCAGTATTTTTTTCATAATGACCCTCCATGAGTGGTGTTTTTTCAAGATGTCTTAATGATAGAACAAGCCTATTATAACGCATTTCGTTTTTCAATTCAAGTATTTATTCCAATTTTATCAGGCATTTCCTGCGGGTTTCCTGACAATGATGACTCTTTCAGAGGATAACTTTCTCGGGAAGGAACAGGATTTTTGTATGAATAAAAAACACGCAGGAACAATCGTCCTGCGTGTGATGCATGTTACGGATTGGATTTCGGCGTCTCAGGAGCAGTCGGAACAGCCGATACAGAAGGCTGAACAGAAGGTTGAACGGGAGGCTGAACAGAAGGTTGAACAGATGGCTGAACGGGAGGTTGAACGGAAGACTGAGACGGTTTCTGAGGATGCGGCGGCATAAAGGGGTTGCTGACAGGTTCCGGAACGGGCTGAGGTTCGCCGGTATAAATGTTTTTATAGACATTTTCATATTGCTGGTTTGCCTGATAATAGGGTGCAAAATTCGGGGACTGATGATAGTTATAATTCTGAGGAGTGGAATAGTCCGGATAGGTGACAGGCGAGATGACAGAATGGGTCTGGCTATAGGCAACGCTTCTTTCCCTGCGGATCTGGGTGTCAACGTCAATGGCAAATGATACAACATAGACCGCCATGGCAATGAAGGCTACCGTTGCGGCGGCAAAGACAATGACATTCAGAGTATCAAGAATCAGCTGTGAGGGTTCCAGTCCCTGTACAGGCAGGTCACGGGAAATGTTGTAGGCATAGTCGCCGGAAGGAGTTACTAATTTGAAAAGCGTGACGGCAAAGGTGATAGCGGTGGTAAATGCTGCGGCAATGGCGGAGATGGTAGAAAGAATGACGCCGTTTTTCTTATAGCCCTGATCGTTCAGGGTTCTGGTCATTGCGAACAGCAGACGCAGGAACGAAATCTCTGCCATCAGAATCAATGCTCCGAAGATGATCGTCAGCCAGAAAAGACTCTGGGCTGCCATTGTGGAATATCTGTCGGAGGAATAACCGTAATTGTCGATCGTGGAGGGAATACTGCGGTAGTTGATGACGGCAACAGAGGCAAATGAGAAGATGATCAGCAGGATGGTCAGGATAATGGAAGCAAATACTGCCGTTTTCAGAAAGTTCAGGGTGGAAGCAGACGGCTTCTCACTCTTGATGATCGCAAACCGGGAAGAAAATAATCCCGCCGCAATGGCAAATATGACGCCGGCAGTCAGAACTCCCATGACAATATTGACGATGCTGACGGAACCCGGTCCAAACATATAGTAGAGAGAGGAATACAGGTCAAGTTGTTTACCGTAAACGGCTGCGCTGATATTTCTTAACAGAAGAAATACCGAAAGTGCTGCCAGTGAGATTCCAAGTGTCAGAATACTGTTTCTTCCGAATAGAGCTTTGACTGGTCTGATTGCATTTTGATTGTTATTCATAGAAACTCCACCTTTCTTTTTTAATCGGGCACGGAAAAACATTAATAGATTCCGGCTTTTGTTCAGAGGAAACACTCGGACGGAAACGGCGTAGTGAGGGGGTAGGAAGCGTCGTTTCCGCTCGAAGTTCCTATCGTTATTGTAACAAATTATACCTGATAATGCATGAAAAATCAACCACCAATCCGGGAGAAAAGTAGGAAAGTTGCGATTATTTCAGGTTTTTGATGGGAGACGGTTCTGATCTGAAATTGACCGGAAGTGGAAAAGCCAGAATCAAGTGTTTCCGTTCCGAAAGCTTTACAATTTACTGCAATTAACTGCAATTATAGGTTATATGACGATCATCGGATGAGATGGATATCGTACTGCTTGCTGATGCCGGATAACCAATATAACTATAATATTATAATAGAATAGGCAATAAACAGATAATAGATTAGATGTCCGGAGCTGAAAATAAATATCAGATCATAAGAAAAGAATAACGGCTTCTGAGGGAAATTTCTGCCCCGAATCAATACAGATAGTATAGTTCAGGATAAAAGCAGGATAAAACAATGATGATTAGGGCTTTAGAATATACAATTTGTATTATTGAAAAAAAGATTGAAAAAAGGTGTTGACAAACGAAGAAAAAGGTGGTATGATAACAAAGCTGTCGCACGAGAGAGCAAATGAAAAGAGAAAAAACCTTGATGAATAGCGGATTTCAGGGCAGAGCCGGACTTGAATGATACCGACTGACTG
>CACYCN010000390.1 GCA_902772895.1 uncultured Ruminococcus sp. | reverse complement strand
CATTCTATCGTTGCCTTTGCGGGTGTTAATCCAGCATTAGACCAATCCGGTAAGGAAGACGAAAATGGTAAGCCTCTCGTTTTTTCATTCATTCTTTATCCAGCAAAGGCAAAAAGCACTTAATCGCTCCAGACCGGCATATTTTCCTGTTGTTCTTCATCATCGATAAAGGGATATAGATTTTCCAGCTTTGAAGAAGAAAAGGTACCGTCGGGGTTAGCTACTGTCATAGATTTCGGAACTTCATCAAAATTAATGCTTCCACTTACCTCGCAAAGACACGCTCTGTCATCAGACATCACCTTGCTCAACACAGCATCGATTTCATCATCATTTTCAATGAGATAATACTTCAAGCCATAAAGGTCTGCTACTTTCTTCAACGGCGGCAGCGTCAATCCGCTTTCGCTGTTGCATCCGCAGAACCTTCCCTTGAAATTATTGCGCTGCATAGCATAAATCGAGGCATAACCAGAATTTTCATACACAAACAGCTTTATAGGCAAATTATATGTACTGATCAATTGCAACTCTTGAATATTGTGCTGCAAGCTCCCGTCTCCCTCAAGAAGAAGCGTTCTTCTCTTGTTGCCGGCTATACAACACGCAATAGCAGAAGGCAGAACCCATCCCATCGAACCAAGTGAAAGCGATTCGACAAATTTTTGTCCTTTCTTCAACCTGAACGCCATATGTGAAATGCCGCAAGTCCTACCCGAATCCGAACCGACAAAAATATCTTCCGCAGTCGAATAGTCCGACAACTTATCAGCGAGTGTGAAACCGTTCACCTTTCCCTCATTGTCATATGGCTGCTTCTCGGCGCTCAACGGATACTTTTTCTTTATCATTGAGCAGTACTTCAGCCACTGACTTCTGTCCCTATTTTCATACAAATTCTCATGACTGCGAATCGCCTTTAAAAATGCCCCCGCATCTGTAACAATCCTTCTGGAAAAATCCATGTCAAGTTTATCGATTTCACCGGGTTCAATATCAACAATTATCTTTTTGGCATTAAACGCAAACCGCTTTTCGTCAAAAGCGGTTATCGCTGGATTCAAGCGTGTTCCGATAATAAGTACAAAATCGGAATTCTGCAGAACATAATTGGAAAAGCGAGTTGTCGGAATTCCAGGACTACCCATGAAAAGCTCTTCTTCGTCACCAAAAACGCCCTTTGCCCTCCATGTGGACAGTACAGGAATCCTGAACTTTTCTGCAATGTATCGAATATCCTGTTGACCACCGGATGCCGCAACACCATTGCCTATAAGAATAACCGGACGTTTTGACTCGTTGATAAAGCGATACGTCTCTTCAATATCTTCTCGAGATACATTATAATCAACAAAATCGTTATCCTCAACAGGATCATACTCTTTCAGACTGTCTGTATCTATGCTGGCACCCTGAATATCCAGCGGAATATCAAGCCATACAGGACCCTTACGCCCATGAGTAGCGAGATAAACGGCTTTTTGAAGATGATATTGTATTTCGTTTTTGTCAAGAACCACTACCGCATATTTAGTAATCGGTTTGACGCACGGAACGATGGCAATTTCCTGTACACCATAAAAACGCAATCCGGATAATTGCCCCATCTGTTGAGTTTTGACTTGTCCACTGATAAATAAAGTGGGCGTAGCGGCTACCCATGCACCTGCACAGCCTGTCACCGCATTGGTGGCACCGGGACCGGTCGTAATCATGCAAACGCCGAGATTCTGGGTGAACTGACCATAGGCCTCCGCACAGATTCCTGATGCCTGCTCGTTAAGATTAAAAACAGGATGCAATTCCTTCTGTTTCTGTACAGAGTCTAAAAGATGCATCATTCCGCCCCCGGAAAGCATGAAAACATCACGCACTCCTTGATCCACAATAAACTGAGTTACAAAATCAGATACCTTCATTATCGGCATTATAATCCTCCCATAAACAAAAATCCAGATACATAAAGCATACACTCTTTAATTCAAAATTGTGTAATAGTTACTCTCTTTGAAACTGAAGCTGATACTTATTCCAAGTCTGATAAGCTGTTGAAGGCTTTGCATCACTTGTCTGTCAAAAGGCTATCAAAAGCATAATGCAACAATATGATATTCCAAATCATGGATGATATTATATCACTCTATGGAGGTTTTGTCAACACTTATCTGATTTTTTTGCAGGGCGACCGCATGAAAAAATCAGGAGAATTTGTTGAAAATAACCGCGACTTCGACAGTTGCCAAAGGCAAAAACGGCTGTAACCTGCGGAAAATGGGGATATTTGTGTCAAATTTTGAAAAATATTT
>CACYCN010000389.1 GCA_902772895.1 uncultured Ruminococcus sp. | reverse complement strand
TTCAATGATTATCGCTGGAGCGTGAAAGTGGTGGATGTCGGCGGAGACAGCAGTTCCCTGACCGTCAGGGATATCAGTGTTGTGGATGAAAATGCCGCTAAGACTTATCCGCTGGATGCGGCCCTTCCGTTTACCGTGAACAACGAAGAAAAGGAATTCGGTCTGAAAAAGTGTTATCAGTTCAATTCCATGAGCATTACTCCGAACAGTCATGCAACGGTGAAGAATCCGGTGAAAATTACCGTGAAAGCCGAAAATGAGACCCGTCAGAGTGATCCGATCAAATATCAGGTCGTCATCACCAGAGGCACAAAGATTGTTTATACCAAGTCCTTCAAGGCGTCTTCCTATGATAAAGAAAAGGGAACGGCGACTGCTTCGGTCAAATGGACACCGACTGTCAAGGGAAATTATACCGCTACCGTTACTTCGACCGATGCCACCGGCGCCATTGCCAGGAGAAGTATGGATTTTCAGGTTTATCCGGAAGATCTGACGGTTCGTTCCGTGAACTTCAATACCGATACCCATATCGGAAATTATGAGCAGGTGAAAATTACCCCGCTGGTCACCGGCGGTACCGCGCCTTATACCTATTCTTACTATTATACCAAGGGCGGAAAAACCTATCCTATCGCAGAAAATACCAAGTATTCTTCCAAGACCAAGTCCTTCGGCATCAATACCGGTACGTATAAAATCACGGTTCAGGTCAGGGATGCTGCCGGTAAGACGGCAAGTCTTTCCAGAAGTCTGGTAGTGGATCGTACCAGAATCTATGCCCTGGAATTCAGCGATGACTATGTGGAAGTCGGCAAATATACCTGGATCTACGGTAAGGTCACCAAACTGGCTTCTACCATGAAGGATGCGCAGTTTATCTATACCGTTACCAAGGACGGTAAAACGGTTGAACTTCCGATTCGTGACGATCATATTACTTATTGGTATCCCCAGCAGAACGGTGTCCATACCGTGACACTGACGATCAAATATAAAGGTCAGGTAGTTGCTACGCAGAGTGTGGACTATGAAGTAGGGGCTCTGTCAAGCCATAGCACAACGCAGAAAATCGCAGTCAATGTCATTTCCTATGTCTGCAATGAAACCAATGCCAATAACTTTACCGTCCGTTACTGGGGCGGCAAGGACGGCGCAAAGGATGTCAAATGTACGGCGCTCAATACGACAACGAGCTATAGTGTGGGAAATGCTTATTGGGGCGGCGCTAAACAGACATTCAGACAGTTTGTCGCTGAAATTCCGAAAGATGCCACCGGTTATAAATTCCATATCGGTGACAGATGGTTCGGCGGTGACGGTAAGACCGGTACCAGTAATACCGTCTATATCTTTAACTATGACGGCGATAAGGCTCTCTATACCAAACAATAATATAGCAAGGACCGGACGCCGGATTCCGGCTGCATCAAGGGATGTCCTTTCTGACAGGATGTCCCTTTTGATTTTCTCTGTCAGACTTATGGAAATGGTTATAAAATGTAAACATTGTTAACATTGTATAGAATGGATAGTGGTTATTCTTTTATCGCTCTATTATTCTGAGAAATGCCTAATTGAATAAAAAATGTCAAAATGGTAAAATAATTATTAATAGAATGTAAAAACTTGGTATCGGAAGGATACGAAATCTGACCGCTTTCTTTTCTCTTTCAGGAAAGCGGCAATCGGGAGGTATGTCAAATGCGAAAGAAATTTCTGAAAACCTGCGCGGCATTGTTATCATCCATCTTTGTGATTTCATCCGCTGCGGCAGGAGGTACCGTCGCACAAGCGGCAGAACCGGGGGCGGATACCGAAGGCGTGATTCCGTCCATTAAATATGGCGTCCGGATCGTCGATACGGATGACTATATTACCGCCGTCAGACAGACCATGTCTGACGCCAAAGACGTACAGAGTGCGATCGATGCGGTGAATCACTATGTTCCGGAGGTCGATAACAGCAAGAGTCCGTATTTTCCGGAAGTGGGCAGTCAGATCAGCGGTTCCTGCGCTGCCTGGGCCAATATCTACTATCAGTTCACCCATGAAACCAACAAAAAGCTGAACCGTACCGCTACCCATGAAACCACTTTCCATCCCTTCTTTATTTATAGCCTGATCAGAGGCGGTG
>CACYCN010000388.1 GCA_902772895.1 uncultured Ruminococcus sp. | reverse complement strand
GATAGCTTCTGCGAGGAAGAACTGGCGATCGGTTTCCGGAAGAATGATCAGGCCTTATGTCATAAGGTGGAAGATATCATCGGCGAAATGAAAGCTGACGGCACATTGAAAAAAATTTCCGAAAAATGGTTCGACAGCGATATCACTATCGTAAAATAATTCGTAAGGGGAAGTGAAATATGAAAAAAGAGAATCTTTCCGGATACTTCGCTTTACGCAATACGATCTTTACCACGGTGATCATCTTGGTTTTTCTTGGCGGTATCATCGTTTATTATACCATGCTCTATTCCGAAACAAGAGAACATATCACTAAGATCGGCGAACTGAATGCGCAAACCTCATCGGAGCAGATCGACAAATATTTTTCTTCCGGTGTCGATACCCTGAAACTATCCGGATATACACTGGATAATATGATCCGCAGCGGAAGTTCTTTTACGGTGATTCATGAATATCTTCTGAATCAGTCCAGCGCGATCTCGAATATCACATCCGGCAACAGTCCCGGTTTATACGGCTATATCAACGGCGAATATATCAGCGGTACCGGCTGGATTGCCGCCGATGATTATGTCGCTGTCCAACGTCCCTGGTATATCGATGCCCTGGCAAGTGTCGGAAGAGTCACGGTCGTTGGTCCTTATCTTGATAAAAGAACGAATACCAATATCATTACTTTGTCCAAGACACTCTGTGATGTCAAGAGTGTGATTGCCATGGATTTTTCCATGGATCGTCTGCAATCGATTGTGGAAGAGGTAACGGCGCAGGGCGATTCTTATGCGGAAATCATTCTGAACCGTGAGTATCAGGTACTTGCCCACTCCGATCAATCGGAGGTCGGCAAAAACTATCTGCAGGAACAGAACAGCTTTGGCAGTGAACTGGTGGAAGAACTGCGTGAAACGGATGAGAGTCTCTTTTCCATGCACTATCATGGGTCGGATTATATTGTTTATACGACTACTGTCGCAAATGATTGGTTCTGTATTTCCGTGATTGATGCTACGGCAGCGCTCAATCGTCATAATCTCCCGTTATTTTTCATGATTGCGGCGGCTCTTGCCATCATTGCCGTTCAGGTAGTGATCCTCAGATATTCTAACAAAAATACGCAAATCACACAGCAGCTTTCCGAAGACCTCTCGCAGGCGGAAAGCACGATCTCGGAAAAAGAGAAACAGATCGGTGAAATCAGTCGGGTGGCTTTACGGGATACCCTGACAGGGGTGGGCAGTCTGGCGGCATTTAACCGGAAATGTGAAGAACTTGCGGAAAAACGCAGGACAGAGCCTATTCCCATTGCCGTTGTCATGATGGATATCAACGAACTGAAAATAATCAACGATTCCTACGGACATGAAGCCGGTAATAAATATCTCCGTGGCTGCTGTCACCTGATCTGCGAAACTTATCGGCATTCTCCGGTCTTTCGACTGGGCGGAGACGAATTTGCCGCTATCCTCACAAACACCGATTATGAACATCGTGAAGAACTGATGCAGATGCTGAACGAAACCTGTGAGAAAGCATATGCCTGCACCGATATTGACCCCTGGGATCGGTATTCCATTGCGGTAGGTATGTCCGAATGGGCAGACGAAGAAATGACATATGTAGCAGCCTTCTCCCGTGCCGATAAGGCAATGTATATTGCCAAACGTGAATTCAAGCAAAATAACGGCGGTACAGAGTCGGCGCAGGAAAAGCATGACGGAACCGTATCCTGAATGTCGGGACGCTGTTCCGAACCCTGCCCCGTCTTACAAAGCGATCAGCAATCATTCGCATCACTCCGAACACCGGATACTACCCGTACCGCTTCTGCGGTATGTTTCCGTCATTCCGAATATTGATTCTATGAACGAACAGAACTCCCGGTTCAAATCCGGGAGTTCTGTTTTTTGTTCCGACAATCACCTATGCCCCGTCCATGGGCTGTTCATACGGTATTCGATTCTTTCCGTAAAATATCCAGACTGTGATTTGTCGCGCCGATCAGATCCTGTCTTTCGCAGACCGCATAGTGATAGGACAGCCATTTCTCAAAGGTTTCATCGTCAAACTCTTCGAGATAATCACGAATATATCGGCTTGCGCCGTCG
>CACYCN010000387.1 GCA_902772895.1 uncultured Ruminococcus sp. | reverse complement strand
TATCGGCGATCTTACCGGTCACATTGGTATTGGTATAATCGATAACGGACTGCATGGCGGTCACCACGGCATCGGATTTGGCGCTGCCGTGAGTTTTAAGGACCGGCTTTGTCAGACCCATGACCGGTGCTGCGCCATACTGATTATAGTCAAAATACTGTTTGAGTTCATAGATATCTTTTTTAATCATAAGAGCCGCCATTTTGGTTTTGGCATTTTTAAAGAACATTTCCTTGATTTTCTTCATCAGCTCTTTGGCAACGCCCTCATACATTTTAATAATAATATTACCCGTAAAACCGTCCGCCACAATAACATCCGTTGCACCGGCCGGAATATCCCTTGCTTCCATATTGCCGATAAAGTTCAGTCCTGACTCCTTGAGCAGACGAAACGCTTCATGCTGCAGTTCGCCGCCCTTATGATCTTCCGTACCGACATTGGCCAGTGCCACTCTGGGATTAGGCACACGCTGTACGTTTTCCATATAGACGGATCCCATTACACCGAACTGCTGGAGCATTTCCGGACGCACTTCAATATTGGCGCCGCTGTCAATCAGCAAAACCGGACCCTTGGAGGTAGGCATCACCGGAGCAAATGCCGGACGCTTCACACCCTTCAGACGTTTGACGATCAGCGTAGAGCCCATAATCAGCGCGCCGCTGTTACCGGCGGACAGAAACGCATCACCGCCGCCGTCAGCCAGTAAACGAAGGCCGACTGCCATCGAAGAGTCCTTTTTCGACTTCATCACTTCACCGGCTTCATCTTCCATGGTAATGACATCGGGTGCGTCACAGATTTCAAACGGCTTGAGAGACAATCCGTTTTCAGCCGCCGTTTTTTCCATGATCTGCCGATTGCCCACCAGAACGATATCCAGATTTTCATATTTTTCCTTACAAATGGAGCAGCCCTTGATAATTTCAAGAGGGGCATTATCTCCGCCGAACGCGTCAACGATAACCTTCATATTTTTCACAACCAATCTATTATTCATTATTATTTCCGAGCAGCGCCTGTCCGGTCATAAATACATTATTCTGACAGTTCCCTGGGATAAGCTTACCATGTCGTTGTTTCCGCCAATGTCTTTTCAAGATCTTCGAGCGCACGCCGCGCATAAGCTTCCGCCCGCAGACGTTTATCACGGGGCGGATCATTGAGTGCCGGCAGAATCCCGAGATTGGCGCCCATCGGCTGGAAATCCTTCACGCTCTCATCGGAAATATATCCTGCCAGCGCTCCGATCATGGTTGTTTCCGGCAGCACAAACGGTGAAAGTCCTTTCAGCCGTCTGACAGCATTCATACCGGCCAACATTCCCGAGGAAGCGGATTCCATATAACCTTCCACACCCGTCATCTGTCCGGCGAAGAACAGTTCCGGACGACTGCGGAACGAATAATCCTTTCCCAGCAGTCTGGGCGAATCCAGAAATGTATTACGGTGCATCACACCGTAACGCACAAACTCCGCCTCTTTCAGCGCCGGGATCATTCCGAACACCCTTTTCTGTTCCGGAAAACGCAGGTTCGTCTGAAATCCCACAAGATTATACATGGTTTTTCCTTCATTTTCCGTTCTGAGCTGCAGCACCGCCCATGGACGATGACCGGTCCGGGGATCACGCAGTCCCACCGGCTTCATCGGACCGAAACGTAACGTATCCAATCCCCGCTGTGCCAGAATTTCCACGGGCATACAACCCTCATATACTTTCGGATTCATGACATCCACATCATGTCGGGGCGCACGTTCCGCCTGCACCAGGGCAGCATGGAAATTTTCATATTCTTCTTTATTCATCGGGCAGTTGATATACGCATCATCGCCGCCCTTATCATAACGTGAAGCGGTAAAGGCACAATTCATATCAATACTGTCCGCTGTGACGATCGGCGCCGCCGCATCAAAGAAATGCAGAGAACCGCCGCACAGTGCAATGATTTTTTCCGCCAGCGCATCACTGGTCAGCGGTCCGGTTGCGATCACGGTCACACTGTCTTCCGGAATATCCGTCACCTCATCTTCACAGACTTCGATCAGCGGATGACTGCGGATCGCCCGTGTCACCATCCCGGAAAACCGTTCCCTGTCCACCGCCAGCGCCCCTCCTGCGGGAACGGCGCACTGATCGGCACATTCCATCAGCAGCGAACCGATTCTTCTCATTTCTTCCTTCAACAATCCGGCAGCGCTTTCGATCCTTGCCGCCTTCAGCGAGTTGGAACAGATCAGTTCACAGAAGTTTTCACTCCGGTGAGCCGGCGTCATTTTTTTTGGTTTCATTTCGGTCAGACGCACCCGGATTCCTCTTTTGGCGATCTGATAAGCCGCTTCGCATCCTGCCAGACCCGCTCCGATCACATTAATGTATTTTTCGATTGTCCTTCACCGCCTTCTCCAACCCTTGACACAAGAGTCTATTCAGTCTATTTTATCATATATTTCCTGCGATATCAAGCCCCCGAAACGAGCTCACAAAAATTGATTTCCGATGGATTTCCGTGCAAGTTTTCGGGAAACTATTGACTTCTCCGACAAAAAATTGTATGATTGTAATAAGTTATCAAAATTGAAAAGGCGCAGAACGGAAGGAGTAGTTCTGTTTCCTGCTGACAGAGAGCCGTCGGTCGGTGCAAGACGGCAGCAGTACAGAGTGAAGTAGTCCGGGAGCCGCCTTGCCGAAACCGGCTTGCCGGAAAGTAAGTAAGGCCGTCAGCCGTGCGTTATACGGCATACGGGATTGCGCCAGCCGTATTCCCGAACGGATCCCTGATCCGGACAAGAGTGGTACAGCGAAGTGAACTTCCGGCTTCGTCTCTTTGCTTCAAAGAGATGAAGTCTTTTTTGTTTTCCCGAGCGGTACCGGAAACACAAACCATATCAAAAACGGAGGTTACCATCATGCAGCTTAACGGTTCTCAGATCATCGCTGAATGTCTGCTGGAGCAGGGCGTTGACACCGTCTTCGGCTATCCGGGCGGTGCTGTCCTGAACATATACGACGCACTCTACCAGTACAGCGATAAAATCACCCACATTCTATCCGCACACGAGCAGGGCGCTGCTCATGCCGCAGACGGCTATGCCCGTTCCACCGGCAAATGCGGCGTTGTCATCGCCACCTCAGGTCCCGGCGCGACCAATCTGGTCACCGGAATCGCCACCGCTTACATGGATTCCATTCCCATGGTTGCCATCACCGGCAACGTCTCCAATGACCTCTTAGCCCGTGACAGTTTCCAGGAAGTAGACATCACCGGCATCACCATGCCCATTACCAAACATAATTTCATCGTCAAGAACGTAGCGGATCTGGCCAATGTGATCCGTAAAGCCTTCCGTATCGCCATGTCCGGCAGAAAAGGACCGGTTCTGATCGATATCCCCAAAGATGTCACCGGTGCTCTTTGTGAATACACTCCCATGCCGCCGAGACAATCGGAAAACACCCTTTTCTCCACAGACGAAGACTTTGCCGCTGCCGCGCAGGCCATCAATGCCGCCAGTCGTCCGATGATCTATATGGGCGGGGGTGTTGTCAGCAGTGACGCCGAGAAGCAGCTGCTTGCCTTTGCCGAGAAGATCGATTGTCCGGTTGCCACTTCTATCATGGGACTGGGAGGTTTCCCCTCTTCCCACCGTCTGTTCATCGGCACCATCGGCATGCATGGCGGCTATGAGACCGGAAAAGCCACAGATAACTGTGACCTGATCATTGCCGTCGGCGCACGTTTTTCTGACCGTGTCGCAGGTGACAGAAAGAAATTCGGCGAAAAGGCAACCATCATTCAGTTAGACATCGATAAAGCCGAAATCAATAAAAACGTCATGATCGATTACAGTCTGGTAGGCGACCTGAAAGATACCCTCTCCAAGCTGACAGAAACTGTTTCTGCGACAAAACATGACGAATGGACCACACAGCTTGCGGAATGGGCGAAGAATTCAGGCGTCACCGAAACCCCGAAATCCGATCAATATGCCCACCCCTATCATATCATTGAAGCTGTCAACAAGCTTGCCAACGAAGACGATATCATTGTCACCGACGTCGGACAGCATCAGATGTGGGTATCCCAGAAATACCGTTTTGAACAGCCGCGCCGTTGGTGTACCTCCGGCGGACTGGGCACTATGGGATACGGACTGGGTGCCGCCATCGGCGCAGCCGTAGGAAATCCCGGCAAGCGGGTGATTCTTTTCACAGGTGACGGCAGTTTCCACATGAATCTCAACGAACTTGCCACCGTTTGTTCCTATCATCTGCCCATCACGATCATTGTCCTGAACAATACCGTTCTCGGCATGGTGCGCCAGTGGCAGAAGCTTTTCTACGGCAACCGTTTCTCCCAGACCGATCCCCATCGCCGGACTGACTTCCCGTCCTTAGCGCAGGCGTTCGGTATAAAGGGATTGAGGATCCACAATGACGACGACGCTGAAGCCGTTCTGAACGAAGCATTTGCTTCTGAGGAACCCGTCGTCATCGACTGCCGCATCTCGCCGGATGAAAACGTTCTTCCGATGATTCCTCCCGGCAAGACAGTAGACGACATGATTACGGAAATGGAGTGATAACCATGGAAAATAAACAGATCATCGGACTTCTCGTCCAGAACCATCCCGGTGTACTTTTACGTGTCACAAGCCTTGTCACCCGCCGCGGTTTCAACATTGACAGTCTGACGGTAAGTCCGGCAGGTTTTGAAGGCTATTCCCGCATGACGGTACGTCTCAGCGGTGACGACAACCAGGTTGAACAGTTCATCAACCAGATGTTAAAAATCGTCGATGTCAAGAAAGCGGAAGTACTCCCGGAAGACACCTCCGTTGCCATGGAACTTCTGCTGGTAAAAGTCAGCTCCGACCGTGACAACAAAAACGACATTATCGCCGTCACCTCAGCCTATCATGCCTCCCTTGTCAATCTCGGCGAACACTCCCTGACCTTCCGTGCCTCCGGCACACCTGCCCAGATCGACACACTCATTACGGAACTTTCCACCTATGGCATCTTAGAAATGGCTCGCACCGGCATCGCTGCCCTTGCGAACGGTGACACCACCCTCACCAAATAATCAGGGAACTGCTCATCCCTGCACCTGTAAGAAACCCTCGAACGGCTTACGCCATTCGAGGGTTTTTTGTTATCATATCTTCAGTTTCAGATCATCCGGATTTTTCATCGATCCGATCAAAACGGCAGGCTTCTTTCCCTCTTTTGCCGAATCATACACCCACTATTGGCAAAGGCAAATCGTCCCGACTTTGGGAACTGACTTTAAATGACAAATAGAGGTTGGCAGGTTCGTATCAGATTTCAAACTCCGACCAACAGGGCATAAAGCGCCGCATCTGTTCCGTCAATTGCGCTTTCTGACCTTCCGTCAGCGTCTGATCCGGATGGAAGGTCACCTTGAGATCACTGTCACTGACAGTAAAGACGCCGCTGCAATTAAAGCTGCCGCAGATTTTTTCCATATCCTGCGCTGTCACATCATTGGGGGTAACAGAGAGGGCATTAATCAATTGATTTCGTCTTCCGGAGAGCGACGGATCCAGATTCATCCTTCGCAGCATTCCTTCCCGGATGGAAAGGCCATAGCTTTGGGCGGTACCGATAAAACATTCCCGTTCCAATTCATTGAGCAATCCGAAAGCGCGATCCAGTTCCACCGCATAAGCCTTCAGTTCCGCCGAAAGCAGTGTCCCGTCAGAGGCGTCATAAAGACCGGTTTTTTCCAGAATCACCTTCATATGATCAAATTCAGACATAGCACTTCACCTGCCTTTATATTTCACCGACAGTCAGTGTACCGAGCTTTGCCATAAACGAGACAGAGATGGGCGTATCCGACATATGATCAAACACATAGTTTTCCACGCCCTCCGTTTCGATAATCACCCTGCCAAGATTGGCAAGCAGCAAATCTTCACCCACCGAAAGATTCAGGAAATAATCGGTAATTGCCTGTTCTACCGCCGTTTTGACAGCGGCAAAGGTATAGCCGTTTTTCACCGAAAGATTGACACTGACAGGGACCGTCAGCAAACCGGTATTGGCAATCTGCAGCTGAATTCCCAGCGGAGTTTTCTCACGGAGTAAAGCCGCCGCCTGATTATACTGTTCGGTAGCAGGCACACCGCCTCGTCCTGCCAGACACACGATCACATACCCCGGATTTCCTTCCGAAGGATACACTGTCGCCGACTGAATCCCCTCGACACCCAGCGCAATCTGACGATAATATTCCGCATTCACACCGTCAGCCGACAGATAATAACTTCCGATAAGTCTTTTTCGCAGTTCATCATCCGATTCATCATCGGTTCCGCCGGAAAAAGAGGTTGCGTTATGCACACTGATTCCCACAGAAAAATAAGTCACGATCGTATTGACCGTTTCAGCGCCGATATTATACTGTTCGCCGCTCTGCTCAGCTTCACAGGGGATCCAGGCAAAAGTACTTCCTCTTTCGATAACATCCTCATTTTTTGTCAGATAATTAAGTGATCCGTCCGCTACGGTACAGATAGTTCCCTGGGGAATCACCACATCATATTCCAGCGGCATATCCAGTTTAAAGATAATGATACCGGAAGCTTTATTTCCCTTTTTTCTGTTCAGACCTCTTTGTTCCGCATGACGGTCAAGCTGTTTTCCGGTTGCCGTAGTAGGGAACATCTGTTGTTTCAGCCACTCGATATTGGACGACAGGGCATAGATTTCTCCGGCAAGAAGTCTCAGCCTTATCCCGATATCCGCCGCCTCTTCCGGAACAAAACCGGTCAGTTCGGTATATTTTTCACTCATTCTTTCCAGGATATTTTCATAGGTATCACTCATTCGTTTTCTCCTCTCCTCACCGCAACGTCCATCCTTTCACCGTTCACCGCAACGGAAACCGTCAGGATTCCTTCTTCCCGACGCACTCCGATCACTTCAGCCTCCGGCATTTTTTTCAAAGCGCATCTGGCTTTTGCTTCGATCAATGTCAGCTGATCACCAGCCGCTGCCACATCGCTGCCGAGATCACGGTCATAGAGAAAGGTTCCCTTTTGCACTGACAGCAAAATATAGACCTGTTGTTTCATCTCGTCCGAACCGGAGAGAAAAAACAATCTGTCAAACTGATCCACGGCAAAATCGCCGTTACGATCCAAAGCCGTATCCATTATTCCACCCCTATTTCTGTTCCGTTGATAAAAACTCTGCCGGTAAGATAAATTTTCCCGTCATTTTTAATTTCGACAGAAGCGCCTCCGGCGGAAAACAGTGCGACCTCGCCCGGCTGAGTATCAAAACGATTAGTCATCATTCTGACGCCGATACAAAGCTGTTCCTGACCTTCAGAGAGCATCACGGCATCCTCATTCTGTCTGGGGATATATTCCATTCCACCGGGTGTGACAATGGAAAACTGTCTGGTTCCGTTGACAGCGGATGCCGCGCCTCTTCTGTCGGCGCTGTTCTGAACCTTACCGGAGGTATAGACTCTTGTTTTCTGCCCGGCATTGGTTATTTTTTCAGATATTCTCATTTTCTCTGACCTCCGCATAAATTTTCGTTCGTTCTCCTCTGACATCAAGGGTATAATCGATTTCCCTGATATGATACACCGTTTCTGGATCACGCAGCGCCAGACCCGATCCGATCTCACAGAAACAGAAGCCGCCGCATTCCACGATAATCTGTTCATAGCCTCTGTTATACTGCCGCAGCTGTTCTTTTACAGACAGCACGGTACGGCTGCTGCTGCCGATGGCGTCCACATAGCGTCTGCGCTTAATTCCCAATCCGATTGCTTTTTTACTGCGCAGCGGCATCTCATAACCGCCGCCGCTGTAAGTTCTGGCGATGACTTCCGAAACCAGATTCTGATTTTTGCGGATCCTGCGAAACGAGAGCAATCTGTCCGGATCAATCCGCAGCACATCCTGTTTAGGCTCACCGCTGATATCAATCACCCCGTCAGAATCAATAAAGGTAACGGTTCCTAAAAACTGCCGGCAGAAGTTTTTGAGGACCGTCCATTCACTCATTCCCTTTGACACGACCAACTCACCGCTGAAAGCCTGTGACGATCCACGAAACGCCGAAAAACCGAGCGGTTGAAAATGTCGTTTCATCAGCACCGGCATAGACGGAGTACAATAGGTCTGAGGCATCGCCTCATTATCCAGCAGAACACTTTCCAGACTTCTGGCAGTGATGGTCAACAGAATGCCATCCTGATCCGTATCCTCCCACTGGCTGTCGATCAAGCCATAAAATACCCGTTCGTCTCCCTGTCGGACTTCCACAGAAGAGAGGGCAGGAACACTGCCCTCTACGACAAACATTGCTCTCAGCTGATCCGCCGGCGCATCCTCCGAGAAAGACAGACTCACCTTAAGCGGATGCCGCAGCACCACTGACTTACCTTCCACATCCCTGATTTGATAGCTCAGCAAAAGAACACTCTCCTTCCCCGTTCTATTGCCTCATCGGGTCTTCTGACATCCGGATTGAGTTTTTGCAGCACGGCAATGCCGATTCCGCTTTCACTTGCAAAGTCCCACAGACATTTTCTGCCGTCGGCAACCGCTGTCATCCTGGACGGATCGGATTTTTTCAAAACGCTTTCCCGAAAGCGAAAACGATACCGGATAACATTTTCAAGATCTCTCGCTTCCAGTTTCAGTTCCTCAAAGAGAGCGAAAAACGGTGTCTGCGACGGAAGATACAGCATCCCGCCGCCGCCCTTTTCAAACAATGCCCGCAGCTGTCCGAACACTTCCTCACAATCCGTACCATAAAATTCCCCTTCACCGGACACGACTCTACTCATTGTTCCGATCTCACAGACAAAGCTGTCACGAAAAGGGACCACCTGTTCCGACAGAGATTTACGGTGTGTAATCTGCAGCAGATACGGATTCACCGGAAAAATAAAATCCCCGAAGCTCATTTTCCCATTACTTTGCATCACATTCCTCCTCCAGATCCAGTCTGCGTTCAAACCGTATCCCATCACTTTCCACGATTTCAGAAAGCCGGATCATTTCAGACAATTCTTCCGCATAGAACGATCTGTTATTTCCGATATTCCCGGCATTATCCGTTTCCCTCATTTTGCTCCTCCGTATTCATTGTCAATGCGACAATACTGATATGTTCGCGGAACTTATCCGGGTCAGCAACTGCCCGGAAATCATCCCACCGACAACCGCCGAGTGTCATTTTCAACCCATCCATAACCAATTCGACCGAAAACTGATCCAGATCATAGAAATTACAGTTTTCAAACGGACGACGGAACCTGACGCCCACCAGATTCAGTTTATATTCCGTTTTTCCTTCCAGATGTGCCACATCTCCGTTAAAGAAACAGGTTCTGACACGATGCACCTCAGCGCTCTGCCAAAGCTGAGCGCTTTCTGCCTGCAGCAGCTGTCTGCCGTTAATAGCGATACAAACATCCCTGCCGCATAAAGTCTCTCTTGTCGTCAAACCACCGCCTCCTCGCACTGACAACGTTCCCTGAGCGAAAACCTCATCATTACTTTATATGCAGCATTTACCCGATCGTACATCAATTTATCCACTCTGACTCCCGTGATCAATTTTTCGGCATCCAGAGACAGAACCGCTTCGCAAACCTGCCGGGCGCACTCCTCACAAAAGCCGCCGCCCATTCTTTCGTCAGACAGTACGCTGACGATCATCAATTCCCTGCCCCATACGCCGTCCTCATAGCCCAGCAGAAAATGAAGTTCCTCCGGCCATTCACACGCAAATATGACGCTGGGTTTTGGGAGCGGAAAGAATGCTTT
>CACYCN010000386.1 GCA_902772895.1 uncultured Ruminococcus sp. | reverse complement strand
TCGAAAGTCCCGTTAATCACTGTCGGGCAAAGAATGAAATCGGGCTTTTTCAGGCAAGTAAAAATGACACAAATAAGCAGGAAAACACAGCTTTCGGGGGTCCAGGGGGGACTTTCACTCGAAAGTCCCCCCTGGGGATTTGAGGGCAACAATAAGTTTGGCACGATCATGGATACCGGTTTTATCGTAGATAGAGGAGATGTAGTTTTTAACGGTACCTTCGGAAATGTAAAGGGCAGCGGCAATCTGTTTATTGGTCATGCCTTCCGCCATCAACGAACAGATTTCTTTTTCCCGTGAGGTCATGTCGTCCGACAGCGAAGACATAGCGGTATGTCCGTTCATCAGCGCCGACAGCCGCTGCATCACCTTATTGTCAATCACATTCTGTCCGTTCAGAATCTGCCGGATTGCTCCGATAATAGCATCTTTGCCGCTGTCTTTCAGCAAATAACCGTCTGCGCCGCCGATGATGGCACGGGTAATGTTCTTATCATCATAAAACGTGGTCAGAACCAGTATTTTCAGGGAATCGTATTCTTTTTTGAGCCTTCCGATCAGCTCCAGACCTCCCATTCCCTTCATATTGAGATCAACAAGGGCTATGTCACAAGGATGATCTTTCAGAAGCGCCAGCGCTTCATATCCGTCACGCGCCACCGCCACAACTTCCATCTGATGATAGGTCAGAATAATCTCCAGACTTTCCGTCAGCAGCGCTTCATCATCCACCAGTAATACTTTGATTCCCTTCATGTTCTGTCCTCCTCATAAATGGGCAGCTTAATCACTGCTCTGAATCCGTGATCTTCAAAGAACTCCGCAGAACCGCCGCACCGTTCCGCATAGGTAATCAGTTTTTTCAGTCCGAATCCGTTTTCAATCAATACTTCCCGGTTATCTTCCGAAAAATCACTCTTTCCGTTATCCGAAACCTTCAGACAAACATTCCCGTGATAGGCCGATAACGAAACGGTAAAGTGATCGGCTCCGCCGTGACGCACACCATTGGATAATAATTCCTGCAGCGCTCCGCATAAAAATTCATTATGTTCATGCGGCAGTCGAAGCTTCGGGGAAATATCCGCATAATCCATCAGGATCCGGATCGTGGTATCCATCGAAAAACTGTCGGCAATACCGTTCAGTCCCTCCATCAGGTCTTCCACAAACACGAACCGGCTTTCATGATCCAGCACCCGTACCGCATGACGGATTGACGCAAGACTTTCCCGGATCCTGTCATTCGCCACATTCATTTTTTCTCTGGCTCTATTCGGATCCGTTTCAAACAGCATATCGGCAGCATCCAGCGTCATAATCGCTGCGGTAATCGTATGTCCGACACTGTTATGGATATTCCGGCTGATACTTTCCCGTTCTTCCAGACGGGCATTCTGTTCCGCAAGATAACGCTTTACGGTCAGTTCCCGGTTGAGTTTCTTCTGAATCAGTTCGTCAACTGCCATCCGGCTCATGGCATGTGAATTTCTTTCCAATGCCGAAAAATATGACAATATCAGTTTCTCGATTCCCCACAGTACCAGTATGATTGCCGCCAGCAGTAAGAAAAAGAATATCCTCTGCGCAATATGATCCATTCCTTTCACAGCTCCGTCGATCAGATACCCCGCCAGCGGCAGCACCAGTTC
Source organism: uncultured Ruminococcus sp. (assembly GCA_902772895.1). Lineage (GTDB taxonomy): Bacteria > Bacillota > Clostridia > Oscillospirales > Acutalibacteraceae > UBA1213. The sequence continues at coordinate 15,438 of CACYCN010000386.1, read as the reverse complement.
TGCCTTCTGAAACACCCGGCAGGTTCCCAATGTCACAAACGCAACCGGCGTTCCGCCTATCGCTGCCAGCAATGCCGTGAGAAGGAGCTGTATCACTCCCACCAACTTATCATGCTCTGTCAGACTGCGGATATGCAGCAGTATCATCAATGCGCCGCACAATAACAACCATACACTGGGTAAATTTGAGGTAAACAGGGTAGTCATTGTTACGAGAATCACAACCCCTGTATCCTGTATATAATTTTCGGTCTTTTTCATCCGCACCACCATCTATATTATACCACAAAAATTTTCCCTCACAAGCCCTTACACAACTTCTCTCCTATCAGAAAGTTCATACTCCCAACCTCCGCCTCTGTGATCCTTCAAGGATGCGCAATCCAGAGCCTCATCTTGGCATCGCCGTTATTTCCAAAATTTAATATAGTTAAGAATAATCGCCAAAAGTTTTTAACAATTTTTGTGAGTAATTCTTTTTATTTCAGCTTGAAACCAGACACTATTTGTGATATATTAATGAATAGTTATTATTTTCACAAACATTAGGATATTAAGTGTCCTGTCAGCACTTAGTATAAAATTTTTTCTGTAAAGGAAGAAAACACAATGACAAAAAAAGAAAGAGTCACAAAGCGATCAGTGTTTGCCAGCTTCCTGGCTCTTGCTGTCTGTGTATCCATGCTGGTAGGCACATCTTACGCATGGTTTACCGACAGCGTTACCAGTTCGGGCAACATTATCAAATCCGGTAAGCTCGATATCGAAATGTTCTGGGCAGACGGAACCAAAACACCGGATGAAAATGCCGGCTGGAAAGATGCTTCGGAGGGCGCTATCTTTACAGGCGATGTACTCTGGGAACCCGGATTCGTTCAGGTCCGTCACATCAACATCAAAAACAATGGCACTCTTGCTCTGAAGTATAAATTCAATATCATTGCCAACGGCACACTGGAAACAAACCCACAGGGACATACCCTTGCCGATGCCATCGACGTTTATTATGCAGACCCGGCTGTAGAAGTTACCAGCCGCACCGCTCTGACTGAAGCGATGAAGATCGGCAAGCTGTCTGACGTACTCACGAATATGGCAGGCACAGAAAGCACCGCACAGGGTGTGCTGTATCCCAGTCAGTCTGTTCCCGCAGGCGGCAAGTCACAGGAAATCGTTACCATTGCGCTGAAAATGCGTGAAGAAGCCGGCAACGAGTATCAGGACATGACCCTCGGCACCGATTTCTCCGTTCAGCTCCTCGCTACGCAGTATACTTATGAAAAGGATAGCTTTGATCATCTGTATGATGAGTTTGCCACTGTGACAGCTACAGCCAAATATTCTACGACATCTGATACTGTACTGACAACCGGCAGCACCACGATTCCCGGAAACGCGAAAGTAACCATTCCTGCCGGCACAGCCACGGCAAACGGTGACGCTTTAGCCGATGATGCAAACATTAACCTGATTGTCGAGGAAAGCGAAACCCCCGCTGCCTACACTGCCATTGACGCAAACAACGGCACCACCACCTATGACGTCCGACTGGAAACAGACAATGGTGTAAAGGTTACCAGCAACGGTCAGGCTTTCACCGTTGAACTGAATATCGGCATTATTGAACTGTTTGGTTTTGCTCACAACAACACTCCGCTGACAAGGGTCAACGCATCGAGCGAAGTCGACACAGACAAGTATTATTATGACCAGACAACCGGAATCGTTACCTTTAAGACTACTTCTTTCAGCCCCTTCACTGCTGAATACAGATTCTCGGGCGGCATCGGAAGCGAGAAGTATCCGTACATTCTTTCCGGCATGAAGGATTGAAAAACACTTTCCTCCCTCAGCAAAACCGCAAGCGGTCTTGCCAATCAGGGTTATTATTTCAGCATTACTTCAGACCTTGATTTTTCAGATGTAACAACTCGCGAGTCACTGCTCTATTTCAGCGGCAGCCTTGATTTCAATGGTCACGCTATAACAGGAATCAATGACGATAATGTCTATCGTCACGACAAAAACCACAATTACACATTGGGTTATGGCGGTCTGATTATCAACGCAGGCACTACATCCATCTCTAATCTTGACTACTATGTTTCGTCCGCGAAACAGGATCAAACCAACAAAATCATCTGTACTCCTGTCGCTGATTCACGCTTAGTATTCAAAAACGTCAATACTTATGGTTTTGCTAATCTAAGTGATAACAATGCAGGCATCTACGTATATACTTGTCAGAGAGCCGCCTTTGTCGGTCTCTACAATTGTAACAACTATGCAACAATGGTGAATAGCAAATGCTACTCGGCCGTATTTGTTGGACGGACAGACCTTTGTCCCGAATTTGTATTTGAAAACGTAACAAACGAAGGAAACATCTATTCACTTCCCTCGAGTAGTAACAGCAATACTGGTGTCTTCATTTCCAATGTCACGGGAGAAGCCAACGCCATGAAGATTACATATTCGAATTGTGTCAATAACGGTGATGTATTCTATACCGCAGGAACAACTAATCTGGCACTCGGGGGTCCTGGCGCATCTGCGAGCCGTATAACAATAATCGGTGATGTTACAAACAACGGAACCATACAGAAAGTTGCATTTACCGAACTGACAGTATCTGGCGATAGTTTTGATACGTCCGCTATTTCCGGAGCTGCTGAATATCAGGCTGCTTTCTCGTTTGGAGATGCAGACGGAGTACACGGAGGTACGGTTTCTATTGCTTTCAACCCGACACAGGAAGAACTGACTAACAACGCTATTCCTGCTTACCGTTGGATCGGTGAAGCCGATCTTCCGGAAGGCGCTGAAACCGGAACGGTAACAATCGGCGGAACAACCATCAAAACTTACACCGTAAACGGACAGACCTACTATGTATACAACTGGCAAGGTACCAGCACATCCTTCAAAACTCAACCCATGATCACTTTGAAAGCAACCAATGCAGATGGCTCTTTCAAGCTCTATACCTACACATACCCCACGAACTAATTAACTCGCTTGTACCTCTTTTCTCTTCTGGCAGCCGCAGGCTTATGCTTGCGGCTGTCTTTTTGTATGGAAAAACCGTCTCCCGCAAGCAATGGCAGGAGACGGTTTTTTCTGAGAGACAACTTTATGCCCGACTTGTCCGGATATCATACTTCTGGCTTGATGATCTTATCGGGATCGCCAAAATAAATCTGATACCACAGCAGGAAGACATAGATCGTCCAAACCTTACGGCTATTATCTTCTTTACCGTTGAAATGGTCATCCAGATAGGAAACGATCAGATCGGTATTGAAAAACTGTTGCGCCGTCGGGGAGGTAAACATTTCTTTGACAACGTCATAATATTTCTTATCCTTCAGCCAGACTCTGGTAGGTACGGGGAAGCCTAATTTCGGTTTCTGAGCGGTAGCTTTAGGCAGATGACGCAGGGCAGCCTGACGCATGGCATACTTGGTTGTCCCGTGAGCGATCCGCAGTCTGGTAGGAATGGTACGAGCCACCTGAAAGACTTCCTTATCAAGGAAAGGAACACGCAGTTCCAGTGAATTTGCCATACTCATTCTGTCTGCTTTGAGGAGGATATCCCCTACCATCCAGAGATTGATATCCAGATACTGCATCTTGGTCACTTCATCATAGTTTTTGACACGGTCATAGTATTTTTTACAAAGATCCTGAGGACGTGTCACGATAGAAGGATCCCTGAGGATCTGACGTTTCTCATCGGCATCATACATAAAGGCATTGCCGATAAATTTATCTTCGGTTTTTCTGGCGCCTCTGAGAATATAGCCTCTTCCCTTGATATGGGGCCATTTTTTGGCGCTGCGAGCCAGGGCATAGCGCATTTTCTGCGGCACCAGCTTCTGATAAGTCTTGAAGACATGGGGTTCGTTATAGACCGTATAGCCGCCGAACAGTTCATCGGCGCCCTCACCGGAGAGAACCACCTTGACATATTCACTGGCCAGTTTCGATACGAAATACAGTGCAATACAGGACGGGTCAGCCAGAGGCTGATCCATATGATACTGTACCTTTGGGACCGTATGCCAGAATTCTTCCGAACCGATCAGATGCGTATGATGTTCCACACCGATCTCTTTAGAAAGACCTTCCGCCCAGCTGATCTCATTATAGCGTTCCCCGAAATCAAATCCTACGGTAAAGGTTTTCTGATCAGCAAAATAGGTGGAGACATAGCTGGAATCTACGCCGCTGGAAAGAAAACAGCCGACTTCGACATCGCTGATTTTATGAACACTGACAGAATTTTCAAAGGCTTTTTCGATCCGATCAACCGCTTCCTGTTCGGTAAGCTTGTCATCCGGTTCAAAGGTAGCCTCAAAATAGCGGGTAGTTTTGACCTGACCGTCACGGTACCATAAAAAATGTCCCGGCAGCAGACAGTAAATTCCTTCAAAAAAGGTTTCCGGCGGCACCACATACTGAAACGACAGATAATTATCCAATGCTCTGTGATTGAACTTTTTCTGATATTTCGGATAGTTCAGAATACTTTTGATCTCCGAACCATAGACCAGTTCCCCGTCTACCAACGCATAATGAACCGGTTTGATCCCGAAAAAATCTCTGGCAATAAAGAGTGACTGATCCTTGGTATTATAGATCGCAAAACCGAACATACCTCTCAGTCGGTTAAGCAGTTTTTCCCCCCATTGTTCAAAGCCATGAATAAGCACCTCAGAATCCGCCTGAGTGGTAAAGGTATGTCCTGCACCGATCAGTTCTTCCCGAAGTTCCCGGTAGTTATAGATTTCGCCGTTAAACGTCAGCACCATTGACCGGTCTTCGTTATAGATAGGCTGATGACCGTTATCCAGGTCAATGATGCTCAGCCGGCGGAAGCCCATAGCAATATGGTCATCACGATAATACCCCATACTGTCAGGACCCCGGTGGGTGATCACGTCTGTCATGTTTTTCAGAACCTGATCACGGTCAACGATTTCGCCTGTAAATCCGCAAATGCCGCACATAATGATCGTTCCCTTCCTTATACAATTGTACTTTTTGTTTTTCTATGTTCAGGTTACCCCCACATAGCTTTTTTTCATTCCCAACCCAATTTTAGCACAAACAGGAAGAATTATCAACAAAAAATCAACAGTATATTTGTACATAGATTCCTATCCCTTGCAAATATTTTTTGAAATTTTTTCAAATTCCTGTAACCAAATCCTATGGTTCCGGATTATATCATCAGAAAGCAATGATGCAAACCTGTCTCATCATTTCCGTCTGCGGATCCATTGAAGGAGGTTATCCACATGAAAAAATTATTTCAGATGCATACGTCAGGTTCCCCCTATTCCCACAAGTCAGGCATAAAAAAAAGACTATGTCTCATCATGGCAGCCCTTTCCCTGTTAGCCTTTACGTCCTGCCGTTCCGGTACTTCCGGTGAAACCCAAGATACCGGAGATACCAACGATATTGTATCCGGAGCTGCGGAAGCGCCTGCCATTGGCCCCGAAAAGGGCAGTACGGCGCCGGACACGAAGGGCAGCGGCAGTGATAGTCCCACCACCTATGATGATACTGCCACTGAAGAGATCGCTGAAGACGCCGACGCTGCGCCCCGTATGACAGACGGCATCCCGGACACGAAAAAAGGCAGTATTGATGCGGCAGTCGGCGCAGCAGATGTCGATCCTGAAGCGCCTGCCACGACAACAACCCCTGACACGGAAGTTTCCGGCAGAGATTCAGTGACGGAACCCTCCATTCCGGAAGCCGGACAGCTGACGGCAGGTGAATGGAACGATAATGATAACTGGGGATTTTTCACCAACCTGTGTACTGCCAATAAAATCACCTTCCCCAGCTATGGCCTTGACCCCAGAACACGAACCGCCGTTACGGTACAGTCTGCCGACAATACGCCTGTCACGAATGCGGTTGTCAGGCTCACCGATCAGGACGGTCAGATTCTCTGGACGGCTATGACGGATCATCACGGCAAGGCTTATCTTTTCACATCACAGACTCCTGCGAATATTGTCGTAGAAAGCAACGGTCAGACCCAGAGTTATGTCTATTCCGATCAGATCACCTTCCCCATTGACGAAAGCGCCGATTCTTCATCCCAGCAGCAAACCAAAAAGACTACGCTCACCGGAGAAGCCACCCTGACCTTTAACGGTAACGGCAATCAATATCCCAACACGGATATTATGTTTATCGTGGACACCACCGGTTCCATGTCCGACGAGATGCTGTTCCTGCAGAGTGAATTTTCCGCCATAGCGCAGGCTGTGGGCAACAGCAACACGTTATTTTCCGTCAATTTCTATCGTGATAAGGAAGACGATTATATCACCAAGAACAATGATTTTACGGCGGATGTCGGCAAACTCCAGACCCTGCTCAACAGTGAGACAGCGGACGGCGGCGGCGATCTGCCCGAAGCAGTCGGTCAGGCTTTAGACGAATCCATCAATCGCAGCAGTTGGCGAGCCAATTCCGTAAAGCTTGCTTTTCTGATCTTTGATGCCCCTCCCCATGACGAGGACGAAGCAAAAGTGGCAGCAGCCGTAAAAGCCGCCGCCGCAAAAGGGATCCGTCTGATTCCGGTGGTATCCTCCAACAGTGACCGCAACACCGAACTCTTTGGCCGTGCCTTAGCCATCGAAACCGGCGGCACCTATGTTTTCCTGACAAACGACTCCGGCATCGGCGGTGACCATCTTGATCCCATCATTGGCGAATATAAGGTCGAAAAACTCTACGACATCATCATTCGTATCATCAATTCCTATCAAAACACCTGAGTTTCTTTGGGGGAGTCCCCTTTCCTGAAGAAACCGATTTTGGGAAAAAGCATCATCGGTATTCCACGGAATGATCCATTGATGCCGGATCCTTCCCCTTACAGAACGCTCTGCATCAACCTTGATGACGCTGCCAAATAAACAGGCGCATGACCATCCGTACAGATAGTTCATGCGCCTTGATTTTTGGTCTGCCTTTCTGCATATCACGGGATCCGTATGGTCAGGACCGTGAACAGGAAAGGAGAAGATTAACGGGGGTGGATAAAGTAGTAAATGGTCTCGGCTACGAAGAAAAACGGAAGACCTAAAGCAAGATTATAGGAAGGGAGAGAACTGCCTAACCAGCCGGAGAGGGTCATTTCTCCCAGATGGGTGACATGAGGATAGATCAGGTAAAGGATCCCGTAAGTAATAAGGGACAGGACCGTCATGACAAGCAGGGCGCTGATATTACCGATCAGGATACGAATCCCGGGCTTCAGGGAAGACATTTTCAGAAGATGTCTCATCGTGACAAAACCGCCAGCCATTGTGGCGATGAAAATATAATCATGGGTTGCGAAATAGTACAAAAAGGGAATCAGAGCGGTAATATAACAGAATTTTTCCAAAAAAACGATCAGGGTTCCGATTACACAGGCAATCAGTCCGCCGTAGACACCGGAAAGCACCGCCGCTTTGACGCCCGACTTAGACAGATTGCCAAACACTTTTTCCCCTTCATAGGGGGCATTATGTTTGATCGTGATACGCTCTTTTTTTTCTGCCAGACGGCGCTCATCGTTACAGATACCGCAGATAGTCGTTAACGTGTCATGATCGTTGCAGACAGTAACCGCCCCTGTCCGGTCACAGTGCATACATACCGGAATCAGATCAAATTCCCGGATCGTTTTGCGGATCAGTTCCAGGGCTTTATCAATTGCTTCGTCAGTATGATCGCCGGGATCCATCCGATGTACCATTGTCAGGCGGCTTTTTTGGAAGGAAACCATCCATTGCGTATCCAGACCGATTTGTTGATTGAGATATCCGTCTATCATGCGTTCATTATTGACCTTTGCAGCCGCACAGGGAACCGTTAACCGGAGTTCCCCATCCCGTTCCTCCTTGATAATAAACAGATCCCCCTCCTGCCTGACCGCAGAACGCCATCCCACCGGATCAAACAACATGGTCTGATCTGTTGCTTCACGCATGTTTCTCCCTCCTTGTCTACTGCCCGGTATCATCATAACCAGAAATAAGTCACCGTTTCCGAAAGGAAAAAGCCAGATAATCCCATAAACAGATTCAGCTCAATCACGCTCGGGAAAAAGATCGTCCGCGGCGCACTCAAATAGTAATCAAATAAGACAGAGAAAAGTTGTTTTGTCACGAGCCAGACAGGAATTGAAACGGCCAAAATCGTGGCAATCGCAACGAGATTGGCAATCAACAGGCGGTGTCTCATCTTCAGATGTCCCATTTCCCTGACCTTGTTCATCACAAGATATCCGCCAATTGCGCCGGGGATCCAGGGAAACTTATCCATCAGCGGAATGAGATTGATGAGATACAATATCATCATGATCGTTCCTGCCACGCAAGTCATCAGACCGCCAAATAAACCCGCCATGATAGCGGCGCGGATAGGATGCTTGGGAACGACGCCAAAACGATATTCGTCATCCCATTCTTCAATATGTTTTCTGGTCAATGCCTCCTGTTTCTGCTGCAGTTCCATCTTGTCTCCGCAGAGGGTACAGACCGTCATCCCTTTTTTGTCATGTTCCACGACATGAACAAAGTCGGCGCGTCCGCAGCACATACAGACCGGTATCAGATCAAACTGTTCGTCCGTCTTTTCCAGCATTTCCGTCATCTCGTTAATATCCTGTTCGGAAATCAGGGTCCAGGTTTTCCGGAAAGTCACTTCTATTTTACGATCATGGAAAACAACCAGTTTATCCTCCCCGTTTTCAAAGCGATTGACAAACGCATTCAGTTCCGTTTCACTGTCATTCAGGGAAGAGGTGCAGGGAATGATAAATTTAATTTCCGGCGTCTTCTGTTCCAGAACGATATACAAATCCCGTACCGGCTTATAATAGCCCTCTAATCCCAGCCATTCAAATCCCGTTGCCGTCAGCACATCATTCACCATAGGATTCATACCGGTGATTTCTGTCAGATCCTGTTCCGCCGTCGTTACCTTTTCCTGCATAGCAGCCCCTCCTGATTATCTGATATAGGCATAGCTCCGGCGATGAGCGCCGAAGCCTGCCTTCATTATATCACCTTTTTCGTGTTACTTCAACAGTTCAAAATTATTACATTTCACGGAAACAATATCGTTGGGATTCAGGGCATAGGTCATGGCAGAATCTTTTTCATGGAAAATAATTTTCCATGTCGTGGTCCCTTTACCGTTGGGATAAAATGCTCCCTCATTCATAAACCCTTCACCGACTACCGTAGTGCCGTCCCTGAGAGTAATATCCACGACAATTTCATTATCCGCATTCAGATAAAGGTGACGCTGTCCGTCAGTCCAGTTATCCATATGCGCTTCGTCAAAGTCCTGATATACACGGAACTGTTCCGATTTGGCAGTAAGGGTCATACTGAGTGACTTCGACGACATTGCCACGACTTCCCAGTCCGTGTTCAGGGCAGTAAAGGGAGAACCCTTGGCATTTTCCATATTCTTTTCCGTAGACTTATAATTCAGCGTAACACCCAGTTCATAGGTGAGCGGGAATTCGGAAAAAGTGCCTACGACATATTGATCGTCCAGTTTGATTAACGATTGGTCTTCACGAAGTCCCTTTTCTTTTTCCTCCAACTCCGCCTCATGCGCATCACGATAGGCTTCATATTCCTCATACGTGTAGCACTCACAAAGGACTTCGTCGATATGACAAAGGGTGATGGATTCTTCTTTAATGGTCATTCTCTCGCCCTTGATATCCTCGTTCTCATCCGAAAAACCAACCACTGCACGGATCGTATTTTCGTCAATCAACTGATACCGCACCTGACCGCCCCGATTCTGGGGAGAACCGCTGAATAAAACCCCGGACCAGAGTCTTGACCACAGACTATTGGTGACTTCTATATCAGCCGCATTGGCAAGGCACACATAATCAGAAGGATCCTCCAGGAATTTCGAACCATCCTTCCTGGTGATATCATAAATCCCGAGCATAGCGTCATTATCGCCGGCAATACCCACAAAATCAATATTCACATCGTTACTTTCGACGGTAATATTGGAACCGGGGAATACCCCGTCTGCCACCTGTCCGGCAAAGAGTTCTCCGAATAAGGGATTAAATCCTCCGGTTGTCGCGCTGACGGTCAGCCCACTCACCAGTCCGATGGCGGCGGCAATGGCAATGACGGAAAACAGTTTTTTCTTGCTGAACTTTTTCTTACCCTTTTTGATCTCTTTCATAACAGACTCCTTTACTCGATCAGAACTGACACCTGTCTCTTTGATAACGGTTGCTTCCTCTACATCAATCAGATCCGTTTCACTGACATCAAATACAAAATTCTTTTTCATCTGACAAACCCTCTTTCTGACAACAACGCTTTCAGTTTTTCTCTGGCACGTTTGATCCGGGACTTCACGGTTTCACTCTTCATTCCGATTTTTTCGGAGATCTCGGTAGATGACTGGTAGTAATAATAATGACGGATGATAATTTCCCGATCGGGTTCCCCGATTTCTTCCAGCGCCTTATACAAGGCTTCCGTCACGAGTTTATTTTCAATCTCCTCCGACACCATCATGCCGTCCTCAAAATCCATATCCTCATCCTCGATACTGACGGTTGCATGACGCCTGACGGACTTCAGACGATCCCTTGCCTTGTTTTTCGCGATACAGCACAGAAATCCTTTGAGTTTATCGATCTGCACCTGCTTCCGGTGATACCACAATGTCACAAACGTATCGGAAGTCAGTTCTTCCAGATCCGCCGTTGACAGCGAACCGTTTGCCATATTATAGATCACCGTTGAGACCAGAGGCGTAAACCTGTCTATGATTTCCGCCAGCGCACTCTCGTCATCATTCACCAATCGGAACGCCAGTTTTTCCGTTTCCATTCATCATCACCTCATTGTCAGAGCACTGTCCCGGTCCTTGCGTTTGACGCCGGAGAGATGGGTCAGTGACTGATCCGTTTTGCTGTTGTCGATATATTTTCTTTTTCAAGCGCTTTCATTTAACATAACGACACAACTTGTCTTTCAGGGGCATCAAAAAGAAAAAAAATTTCAAAAAATTTTCAGTCAGCAAAAAAGCAGGCGTATTATCTCAGAAATGAGGGATAATACGCCTGCCCATTGATATTATAAAAAGTCAATATGAGAAATCAAAGTGATACGCAAGCTTTCCGGCTTACAGACGGAAGAACGGCTCTCAGAGAGAGCGCTTCCGATATCAGCCTTCGTTGATGACTTCACGATACATATTGATATATTCCGTAGCGGATTTTGCCCAGCTATTGTCGCAGTTCATGGCACGTTTGACAAGGATCTCCCAGCCTTCATGCTGCCAGTAGCCGGCAATGGCACGACGGACACAGGCTAACATATCCATCGCATCATAGTTACGGAACGTAAAGCCGTTACCGTCACCGGTACCGCTGTCCTGAATGGAATCACGCAAACCGCCGACTTCTCTGACGATAGGAATCGTACCATACCGCAGTGCGATCATCTGAGATAAACCGCAGGGTTCTGATTTTGACGGCATCAGGAACATATCGGCGCCGGCATAGATTTTCCTTGACAGTTCGGGAATAAATCCATGACACGCTGACAGACGTCCCGGATAGCGATCCTGCATCGAACGGAAAAAGCTTTCATATTCCCAGTCACCCGAACCGAGAATCACAAACTGGACATACTCTTCCCGCATCAGCTGATCGAGGGCATATTTGACCAGATCCAGCCCCTTATGAGAAACCAGTCTGGTCACCATGGCGATCAGGGGGACTTCCGGATTCTGCTCTAAGCCCAGACGCTCCTGCAGGCGCTGTTTATTGACCGCTTTCCCTGCCAGGTTATCCGCCGTATAATGCTCATAGAGCTGGATATCTGTTGCCGGATTATAGGAGGTCGTGTCGATACCGTTAAGGATACCTCTGATCTTCCAGGCTCTGGCGTTCAGAATCGGATCGAGACCGTGTGAGAACCACGGATCACGGATCTCCCAGGAATAACTGGGGCTGACGGTTGTCACCCTGTTAGCTGTCTCAATAGCGCCCTTCATGTAATTGATACAGCCGTCCCAGTCTAAAAGTGACCGGCCATGGGGCGGAATGCCGACAACTTCTTCATACAGTTCCTGACCGTACTGTCCTTGATACTGGATATTATGAATCGTAAAGATCGTTTTGATTCCCTGATACCATTCATTCTGAGAATAGAACAGGTTATAGTAAGTGGGAACCAGCGCCGTCTGCCAATCGTTACAATGGAGAATATCAGGCTTGAAGTCGATATAGGGCAGCATCTCAAGCACCGCTCTTGAGAAAAACGCAAATCGTTCGGCATCATCATAATGTCCATAAAGACCCTGCCGCTTAAAGTAGTATTGGTTATCCAGGAAATAGTAGATCACACCGTTATAGCGTGTTTCAAAAATCCCACAATACTGTCTTCTCCAGGACACAGGTACAGAAAAACTGGTAACAAATCTCAGATTATCCTTGAGCGCCTGAGGAATCTCCTCATAATACGGCATGACGATACGGCAGCCGATCAATCGCTGACGCAGCGCATGAGGCAACGCACCTGAAACATCTGCCAGTCCGCCCGAGGCCGCAAAGGGTTGGGCTTCACTGGTGATAAACAGACACTTCATATTAACACCTCCCATTTCTTCGGCAAACGCCGGATTTTTCATGAAACGATTTCATCGTTTCGGAATCAGACATATACGCAACGAGCAGACGGCAGAAATAACTCCCCCGTCTGCCGTAATCCACATTCCTGCTAAAGTGCTGTTTTCCGCAGCGAATCAGACGATACTGAGCTTGCGGATATAAACCGGGTAAGAGGGCTGACCTGCCAATGTTTTGCCGTCACGGATGACAACATCCTTATCAACGATCACATAACTCAGGTTACAGTTAGCGCCGATCTTGGTATCCTGCATGATCACACAATTGGAAACCTTTGTACCCTTGCCGATATGTACGCCCTTGAACAGTACGCAGTTATCCACCTCGCCCTCGATATTACAGCCGTTGCCGATGAGGGAGTTGGAAACCTTGGAGCCGAGACCATACTTGGTGGGCTGATCGTCTCTGACCTTGGTATAGATCGGGCGATCCGCCTTGAAGAGATCGGCACGGACATCCGGATTCTTCAGAGACATATTGGCATTGAAATAATCTGCGACAGTGGTAATCACCGGAGAGAAGCCCTTGAACTCATAGCCGTACATATTCAGGTTCTTATATTCGCCCTGAATGATATCACGTTTGAAGCTCATGGTATTTTTACCGATGCACTTATTCACCAGATCCATCAGCAGTTCTCTCTTGATGAGCATGATATTCATATAGAAGCTGCAGCTTCCGGTAATAGCGGGATCCACAAGAACGTCGATCACCTTTCCCTTATTATCGAAGGAGAAGACCGTCGGATTCTGAATCTTTGCCGGGAGCTGGTCACGCTTATAAACGAGCGTAATATCAGCGCCGGTTTCGAGATGTTTCTCAAACACATCCTGGAAATCGATATTACAGATCACGTCACAGTCCGAAATCACGACATACTCTTCACTGGCGTTCTTCAGGAAAGGCATGATGGCATTAAATGTCTTGACACGGTTGGCATAATCGGCGGGATCCATAAAAGGCGGCAGGATAAACAGACCGTTACGCTGTCTGGACAGATCCCATGCTTTACCGGCGCCGAGATGATCGGTCAGGGACTGATAGTTACTTTTGGTAATAACACCGACTTTATTGATACCTGAGTTGACCATATTGGACAGCGGGAAGTCGATCAGACGATAACGTCCGCCGAAGGGAACCGCTCCCATCGTTCTCAGCTCAGTAATCTGGCTGATGAGGTTTTCATGAAGATTAGAGAAGATAATTCCCATTACATTATTTCCACGCATAATCATTCTACCCCCTCTATATCTTTTGCAATCATTTCCTTGGGAGCGACCTTTGCGCCGGCGCCGATCTTCAGATTGTCACCGATCACAGCGATACCCCACTGATCTTTATCCTCGATATCCTCGGGACGAGCACCGATCACGGCATTCTTACCGATCACGGTATTCTCGGATACGATCGCATACTGCACCACGGCACCCTCTTCGATCACGGAGCCGGGCATAATGATAGAATCCTGTACCACAGCGCCGGGTTTCACCACGACGTTGGAGAACAGTACGGAGAAATCAACCGAACCGCTGATATCACAGCCGTCAGCGATCATGGAATTCTGAACACTGGCGCCTTCTGCGATATACTGAGGCGGAACGACCGGATTACGGGAATAGATCTTCCAGCTTTCATCGCTGAGATCCAGCGGTACATTCGGATCCAGCAGATCCATATTGGACTCCCACAGGCTGTCGATGGTTCCGACATCCTTCCAGTAGCCCTGGAACTGATAAGCGAACATTCTCTGGCCGTCTTCCAGCATCTTGGGCAGGACATCCTTACCGAAGTCATGCTCGGAGCCATCGGTATCTTCATCTTCGATGAGATATTTTCTCAGCTTATTCCAGCTGAAGACATAGATACCCATGGAAGCGTTAGTACTCTTCGGATGAGCCGGTTTCTCCTCGAACTCATAGATAGAGCCGTCCGGATTGGTATTCATGATACCGAAGCGGGACGCCTCAGCCAACGGAACGTCAATTACCGCGATGGTACAGTCGGCGTTGTTTTCCTTATGGAAGGCGATCATCTTTGAATAGTCCATTTTATAGATGTGGTCGCCGGAAAGGATAACCACATAATTAGGATTATATCTGTCGATATAGTTGATATTCTGATAAATGGCGTTTGCCGTTCCCTTATACCAATCCGTTCCCTTGATCTGCTGATAGGGTGAAAGGATACGAACGCCGCTGTTCATGCTGTCAAGGTCCCAGGGCTGACCGCTGCCGATATACTCGTTCAGCACCAGCGGCTGGTACTGTGTGAGCACACCGACTGCCTCTATACCGGAATTGACACAGTTAGAGAGCGGAAAATCAATAATACGATACTTACCGCCAAAGGGGACAGCGGGCTTTGCCAGCTTCTGGGTGAGAACGCCCAGCCTGCTTCCCTGTCCTCCGGCAAGCAGCATAGCAACTACCTCTTGCTTTGGATACATTATGGTTTCCTCCTTTAAATTCAGTTGTGCGGTTTCCCGCGTTATATTCTGTCAGCTTATTCATCCGACTTTTCTTCGGATTCTTTAGCAGCAGTTTTCCTTGTCCTTGGCTTGCGCTTTACTTCGCCTTCCGCACCCTCTGCGGCCTCTCCGGTCTTTTTGGAGGCTCTTTTGCGTACAGGCTTGTTCTCTGCCTCAGCGTCCTCGGCCTTTTTTCTCGGCTTTCTCTTCGGCTTTTTGCGGACACACTTGAAGTAGAGCACGGACAGCGGCGGCAGGG
>CACYCN010000385.1 GCA_902772895.1 uncultured Ruminococcus sp. | reverse complement strand
TTCCAAAGGCAGAGCCTTTGGTGGGAGGTTTGGAGGGTGAAACCCTCCAACATGATGGAAAGGGTGATGTGATGAAGGTTTTTGATTTGCATTGTGATACGCTGTATCGGGCATATACGGAGAAGAGCGGTTTGTTTGATGACAGTTTTCATATTTCGTTCGGAAAGGCAGAGGGGATACGGCCATATCTGCAGTGTATGGCAGTGTGGATTCCTGATGAATATCGGGGAGAGGCGGCTGTGGAACTGTTTGAAGGCTGTGTGGAGAAACTCAGGGAACAACTGAACGGAACCGATATCTGTCAGTGCGTTTCGGCAGAACAGATGGAACAGGCTGCCAGAGAACAACGGATAGGTGTTGTACTGACAGTAGAGGGCGGTGCGGTTCTCGCCGGAAAATGGGACAATATTGACAGACTGAAAAAAGCAGGCGTCAGAGTGATGACTCTGACATGGAACGGCAGTAATGAATTGGGAGACGGGATTGGTGTAGAAGGCGCCGGAGGATTGACGGATTTCGGCAGGGCTGCCCTGAAACGGCTGGAACAGAACGATATCATCATCGATGTATCCCATGCCAGTGAAGCATTGTTTGAAGATGTGGCAGAACTGGCAGAGAGACCCTTTATTGCTACCCATTCCGATGCAAAAGCCGTTTGTCCGCACAGGAGAAACCTCAGTGATGAACAATTCGTCATTCTGAATCAGCAGGGCGGTCTTGTAGGATTGAATTTTTGCAGGGATTTTCTGAATAAACAGGCGACAAATGCAAAAATGTATGATATAATAAAACACGCAGAACATTTTCTGTCATTGGGCGGTGAAAAGACGATTGCTATCGGCGGCGATTTTGACGGCGCCGATATCCCCGGTGATATGAGCGGCATAGAATCCATGTCTGCTTTGTATGAACTGTTCTTGCACCACAATTACAGTGAAGCATTGGTGGAGGATATTTTCTTCCGGAATGCGCTGCGCTTTTTCCGGCGCTATGAGACAATGCCCTGCCGCAGGGATGAAATGACTTGACGGTATCAGGGGATTTCCGCAGTTCGGGAACGGCAAACCAACTATCTATTCCAAAGAAAGAGGGAAAATGAAATGAAGTACAACAGTACCAGAAACAAGAACACAGTTGTGACAGCTTCTCAGGCTATCGCACAGGGTATTTCAGAGGAAGGCGGTCTTTTTGTACCCCAGTCTCTGCCGAAGTATAGCCTTGAAGAGATTCAGAAGCTTGCCCAGACCGATTACAGAGGCAGAGCCAAGAAGATTTTTGGAGATTTCCTCGGAGACTTTACCGAACAGGAAATCAATGAAAGTGTGGATGCCGCTTATACGGCAGATAAATTCGGTTCCGATAATCCGGCGCCGATCTCCTATGTTGAAAACGGCAGCTGCAAGATGGCAGTCCTGGAACTGTGGCATGGTCCGACCTGCGCCTTCAAGGATATGGCGCTTCAGATTCTGCCGCACCTGCTGACAAAGTCCGTAAAGAAGACTTATAACGGGAAAGAGGCTGTGATTCTGGTAGCAACCAGCGGCGATACCGGTAAGGCAGCGCTGGAAGGTTTCAAGGATGTTGACGGCACAAAGATCATGGTATTCTATCCGGTGAACGGTGTCAGCCCGATGCAGAAGCGTCAGATGGCAACCCAGAAGGGTAATAACGTCAGTGTGGCAGCCATTGAAGGAAACTTTGACGATGCCCAGACCGGTGTCAAGAAGATTTTCACCAATGCCGCTATCAAGCAGCAGCTTTCTGACCATAATATGCTGTTTTCCAGCGCCAACTCCATCAACTGGGGCAGACTGCTGCCGCAGGTCGTCTATTATTTCTCGGCATATTGTGATCTGATGAATGCCGGTAAGATTCAGGCAGGCGATCCGATCAATGTAGTAGTACCGACCGGTAACTTCGGTAATATTTTAGCGTCCTTCTATGCCATGAACATGGGATTGCCGATAAAGAAATTTATCTGTGCCTCCAATTCCAACAATGTTCTGACAGACTTCATCAGAACCGGTACCTATGACAGAAAGAGAACGTTCTATACCACGATTTCTCCGTCTATGGACATTCTCGTTTCCAGCAATCTGGAAAGACTGCTCTATCACCTGACGGACGGCAATGCGGAACAGGTAGCGCAGTGGATGAACGAACTGTCCGCACAGGGCAGCTATACCGTGAATGCGGAAGTCAAAGCCAGACTGGATGAATTGTTCTACGGCGGCTGCTGCGATGACGAAAATACGCAGGCAACGATCAGTAAGCTCTATCGTGAGTATAACTATCTTTGTGATACCCATACGGCTGTAGCAGTCAATGTTTATGAGCAGTATGTGCGTGAAACAGGCGACCAGACCGCTTCTGTCATCGCATCTACCGCAAGTCCCTATAAGTTTGCCAAGAGTGTACTGGAGGCAGTTTCCGATAAGGCATTGCCTGCGGATGAATTTGCCATGGTAGATGCCCTTTCCGCTCAGACCGGCACGGAGGTTCCGGCGCCTCTGGCTTCCTTGAAGGATGCTGAAGTACGCTTTACCTTTACGTGTCAGGTGGATGAGATGCCGAAGGCGGTACTGGATATGCTGTCCATCCGCTGAGGAAACGGTCAATGGCTGTTTATGCAATCGCTGACCTGCATCTTTCGTTCGGAACGGATAAACCGATGGATGTATTCGGCGGCTGGTCGAATTATACCGAGCGGATCCGTTCGAACTGGCAGCACCTGGTGACAGAGAAAGATACCGTTGTCATTGCCGGAGATATCTCCTGGGCGATGAAGCTGAGTGAAACCGAAGCGGATTTCCGTTTTATTCAGGAACTCAACGGAAAAAAAATTATCCTGAAAGGCAATCACGATTACTGGTGGACCACCAAAGCCAAAATGGATAAGTATCTTGTCAGTCAGGGATTCGATACCCTTTCGATTCTGCACAATAATTATTATCTTGCCGACGGGACCGCCCTCTGCGGATCCCGCGGCTGGTTCTATGACGCCGAGACAGACGCCGATATGCTGATTCTGAACAGGGAAGTCGGACGTCTGAGAATGTCCATTGAACCTGCCATTCAGGCAGGCTATGATCCGGTAGTGTTCCTGCACTATCCGCCGATTTATCATAATATGGAATGCAATGAGATCCTGGATGTCCTGCGGGAATATCAGATCAAAAAATGCTTCTACGGACATATCCACGGAGGCAATGCCGCTAAACGTGCCTTTATCGGTGAAAAATACGGAATACAGTTCCGGCTGATTGCCTGTGATTATCTCGGCTTTACACCACTCTCGATAATCTGACAAAAATTAAAAAAATTCTTGTGCAATATGTATAAGAGAGGTACATTTTTTTCGAAGAAATTCAAAGAAAAAAGGCTTTAAAACTTGATAATCAGAAAATGTTATGTTATAATGTTACTTGATTTTTCAGCTTTAATGGAGGAATAAAAAAATGAAACTTATTTCATCAAACCAGGTAGAAACCAACCGCTATGAACTCGTGATCGAGATCGATGGCGACACTTTTATGAAGGCTGTCAATGCAGTCTATAAAAGACAGGTAAAGAATATTATGATCCCCGGCTTCCGTAAAGGTAAGGCTCCCCGTTCCATCATCGAGAGAGAATATGGTGAGAGCGTATTCTATGAGGATGCTCTGAAGGATCTCTATCCCCAGGCAATCACCGATGCTGCCAAGGAGGCTAATCTGGAACTGGTGAAGGATCATATTGATCTCGATATCGAAAAGGCAGGCAAGGACGGCGTTACCCTGAAGGCTGTCGTTACCGTTGAGCCCGATGTTACCATTGAAAACTATAAGGGCATTTCTTATACCCCTGTTTCTCTGGAAGTA
>CACYCN010000384.1 GCA_902772895.1 uncultured Ruminococcus sp. | reverse complement strand
CCGCAACAGTGTTGTTCCTCCGTCTTTGATCCGGTCAACTACCGATCTGTCAGGAAGGTATTGATGATAACCACTGGCAGAAATTACGGCATACTGCGGTGATACCGCTTCATAGAACGGTTGTGTCGTCGACGTTTTACTGCCATGATGAGCTACCTTGAGTACCGTGGATTGAAGATGCTCTCCGCTTGACAGCAGATCACGCTCTGCTTTTTCACCGATGTCTCCCGTCAGCAGATACGATATCTCCCCATAACAGAGTCGAATGACCAAGGAATTGTCATTCTCATCGGAATAATGCTTCTGCGGTGATAAAAACGTCAGTTCCATTTTCCCTGACCGGTAAGTGTTTCTTCCGGGATCGCTTACCGGAATCCCGTATTCCTGCAATGCCTCTTCAAACACCTGAAAGGCAGGAGTCTGTTCCTGTTCTTCTGTCCTGTCATTGGCGCTCAGAAATACCTGCCGGATCGGAAACGTTTCCGCTATGGAGGCAAAATCACCGATATGATCACTGTCGGTATGGGTGGCAATAAACAGATCCAGTTCTCTGACGCCGTAATGCTTCAGATAATTCCGGACAGTCCCCTGAAGTGACTCTTTTCCGGTATCGATCAGAATGGTCTGCTCTCCATGGCAGATCAGGATACTGTCACCGTCTCCCACATCAATGAAATGAACCGTCAGCGGATAACCGTCTCCCTGATGGGAAAATTCCCGCACACCAAACCACGCTCTGACATCCCGTTCCTCTAACCCGAAACATTGTCCGACTGATAACAGAAAGTTCAGAACTACTGTTATCAGAATCAGAATGAATAAAAGCATCCTGATCCGATGACGTCTTTCGTTTTGTCGGATTGTCTCGGACTTCTTTTGTCCGACACTTTTCTGATTTCGGAACTCTTGTTTACTCATCTTCTTCTGCGGCAGGAGTATAGAGAATCGTGACGGTATTGATACGATTATCCTCTACCTCGTTCACCGTTACCTGCAGTTCACGATAGGTGAATTTCGTTCCTTGCTCCGGAATATCACCAATCTGTTCGATCACCCATCCGCCTACGGATTTGCTTTCCGTTTCGATATATCGGGAATCCTTTTCGATCAGCTCCAACAGTTCACTGATATTCATGTCTCCGCTGATTTCATAATGGTTATTGTCGATGACACGGTATCTGTTCTCGATCTCTTCGTCCTCGTCCCAGATATCACCGACCAGCTGCTCCAGAAGATCTTCCATCGTTACGATTCCCAGGGTGCCGCCGTAATCGTCCGTGACAACCGCAATGTGCAGACGCTTATACTTGAAATCCGCTAAGATTGCCGAAAGTTTTTTGGAACGATAAATAAAATATGCCGGCTGAATCAGCTTTTTCAGATCCGGCGCCGGATCCTTCAGCAGCATCTCCAGATAATCCCTTGTATGTAAAATGCCGATCACGTTATCCACACTGTCACGATAGACCGGGATGCGGGAATACCGTTCGGTAAGAATGATCTCTTTGATTTTCTCCGGACTCTCCGCTATATCAATAGCAGTCATATCGACACGGGGCGTCAGGATATCATAGGCTGTCTTTTCGTCAAATTCCAGCGCCGACTGTACCAGTTCACTCTCCTGCTCTTCCAGAACTCCCTCGTCTTCAATGCTCTCTACGATATATTTCAGTTCATCCTCTGTAACACTCGGCTCTCTGGCACCGCCGTGTTTTCCGGACAGCTTTTTGGCAAAGGAATTCAGTTTCAATAATAAAAACGTTACCGGCGTCAGAAGCACCATCAGAAAATATAACGGTGACGCCGATGCCATCGCCATTTTTTCACTGTTCTCTTTCGCAATATTTTTCGGCAGCACTTCACCGAAAATCAGAACAATGACTGTCAGACCTACGGTGCTGACAATCGTTCCGGTGGCTTCTCCGAAAAAGGATACAAATAATATTGTCGCTAACGAGGATGCCGCTATGTTGACAATATTATTGCCGACCAGTATCGTTGAAAGCGCCTTGTCATAGTTT
>CACYCN010000383.1 GCA_902772895.1 uncultured Ruminococcus sp. | reverse complement strand
TAACATCCGTAACGTCGGGAACGGTTTCCTGATCCTTTACGGTAATGCCGCCGCCCTCAAATTTTTAATCAAAAGGAGAGGTTTTTTTCAGCTGGCAGTTATAAAATGTATATAACAATTATAACACAATTTAGCCGTTGGTCAACAGTTTTCGAAAACTTTGTTTCACTATACGATTATAAAACTTCTGACAAAGTCTTGTTTTGTGCAATATGACATAATTGTTGAAAACTTTTAGTCCTGATAAAACAGAATCATGTCATTTTAAGAGAATTCGTGTATATTTTTGCGAGATTTTTGTATATAATTGTATACTTATAATTCAGTATTAGAATTATGATTGAATTTATTCAAAATTTCGGCTTTTTAATCATAATGCGACCAACGCGTTTTTTAAATTTTGTAAGACTTTAACAATAACTTTTCACACTAAAATCATATTTCTTTTTATTTTCATGTATATTCCTTCCGCTATATCCATTTTTTACCGGTTTTAGCATATTTTTTACTATGAATAATTCTAAATTAAAAATATACACCATTGGTAATAGTTGCTAAAAATTTTCCAAATCGTATCAAAACCCTTTGACATTTCCATCTCATGGAAACATTTGATAACACAAAAATGACATTTTATAACAATCCATGTTTCTGCAAAAACTGCCTGTCACGGTCAGAAAGCGACACTTTCCGAAGCAGATCGGGACGTTTTTCAGCCGTCTCCAGCAGGGAGTTTTCATGCCGCCATTGTTCGATATTCGCATGATGACCGCTGAGCAAGACCTCCGGCACTTCCTTGCCCCGCCACACAGACGGCTTGGTATATTGCGGATATTCCAGAAGTCCGTTATAATGACTTTCGTCCTCAAAGCAGAGATCATCCGACAACACCTCCGGAATCATCCGGCAGATACTGTCCGTCAGCACCAATGCCGGCAGTTCGCCGCCGGTCAGAACATAATCCCCGATGGAAATCTCCTCATCGACATATTCATCCAGCACCCGCTGATCAACACCTTCGTAATGACCGCACAGGATCACCAGATTAGACAATGCCGATAATTCCCTGACCCGCTGCTGTGTCAGCACCTGTCCCTTAGGCGACATATAGACCAGATGGGGACGAGTGCCGAGTTCCTCACAGAGATGTTCAAAGCAGAGCGCAATCGGTTCTGCCTTCATCAGCATCCCCATACCGCCGCCGTAGGTGGTATCATCCACCCGTTTATGTTTATCAAAGGCAAAATCTCTGAGTTGATGGGCGTGCAGTTCCACGGTACCTTTTTTCTGAGCCCTGCCGATAATACTTTCTCCCAGCACCGTCTCACACATTTCCGGAAACAGTGTAATGATATCAATCCTCATCGTCAAAAATCCCCTTCAGCGGTCTGATTCTGACCACGCCGCCGTCAATATCCTTTTCTATCACAACATCCGGAATCACCGGCACCAGATAATCCCTGCCGTCCTTTGTGACCTGATAGACATCATTGGCGCCGGTTTTCAGCACTTCTGTCAATTCGCCGTAATACTCACCGCTGTCTGCATCTTCCACACGCAGTCCCAACAGATCCTGAATAAAATTAACGCCCTTTGGCAAGCGCGCATCATCACGGTTCAGAAAGACAATTTTCCCTCTCAGAAGATCCGCCTGTTCCACCTTGGTGATATCCTCAAACTGCACGACTGCGATATTTTTATGAGGACGGGCACGGACAATTTTCATTTCCTTGCCGTCCTTATCGTACAATCTTTTCAATCGGCAGAGAAATGCTGCACTATCACACCAGGGATCAATTCTGACCTCTCCCTTTAATCCATGTGTTCCCGTAATTTTCCCTGCCTCAATATACTGTTTCTTCATTGAAATTCCTCCGTTTCCCCAGTAGTCCTTCCTCTGTGACATCAGACCCCGGACCAGCATGTTTCAATCCGCTCGCTATATTCGCTATCCTTTATTTACTTCTATGGATCTCCTCTGTCTCCGTTTCCGCCTTTCTCACAACACCGATTGGATTCATTCTCTGAACCGTCAGTTCATCACAGGAAAAAAGAACCGGCAATTTCTGTCCTGACTTATGAGCGTATGCGAACGACAGTGCGAACCGTCCCATGCGGTCACGCAATACAGGCTTCACACGAAACAAAAAGGGAAACCATTATGTGGCTTCCCTTTCAGTCCGTGTCAGTCGATTTCGACCTGGATTTTTGCTTCATTTCTGGCGGCAGCGGCTCTCATCACGGTACGGATAGCTTTCGCGATACGACCCTGTCTGCCGATCACACGACCCATGTCATTTTCATCAACGTGAAGATGATAGACGGTAACGCCCTCTTCATTCTCCTCGTCAACGGTGACATTGACCGCATCGGGTTTTTCAACAAGACCCTTGACAATTGAAATCAGTAATTCTTCCATGACAATCTCCCTCAGGCACTCATCAGATGATATTATTCTTCTTCATCAGAGCCTTGACGGTATCAGTGGGCTGAGCGCCGTTAGCGATCCACTTCTTAGCCTTCTCAACATCAATATTGAACTCAGAAGGATCGGTCAGGGGATTATAAGTACCCAGTTCTTCGATGAATCTGCCGTCACGGGGATATCTCGAATCTGCTACCACTACACGATAAAAGGGTGTTTTCTTTGCGCCCATACGACGCAGTCTGATCTTTACTGCCATTTTTATTTACCTCCATAATTGTTGACAAAGCGCTTGGCACTGTCTTTATTTATTTTCACCAATATTGCATTGGTTGAAAGCGCACATCTCGGAATAACATCATTTATTATTCTTCCGTTTACTATTTCCCTGACCGTGAAGCATACTGGGATTCATCGGCATTGCGCCCAATCCCGGAAGACGTTTCTTGCGGCCATGCTTATCTCTGGCGTTCATATTCTTCATGAACTTCTGCATTTCTTCGAACTGTTTCATCAGGCGGTTGACATCTTCCACCTTCATGCCGCTGCCCTTGGCAATTCTACGCTTACGGGAGGGATTAATGATACCGGGATTTTCCCGTTCTTCGGCGGTCATAGAAGAGATCATCGCGCCGACACGGTCCATTGCCCTGTCATCGAAATCCATTTCTCTGACCTGTTTCCCGATATTCGGGATTTTGGAAAGAATATTCTTGATCGAACCCATTCTCTTGATCTGCTGAAGCTGTTCATAGAGATCGTTCATATCAAACTTATTCTGCTGGAATTTTCTTGCCATTTCCTCGGCTTTTTTCTGATCGAGTTTACTTTCCGCATCCTCAATCAGTGTCAGCACGTCGCCCATATCGAGGATACGGGACGCCATACGATCCGGATGGAACACTTCCAGATCATTGAGTTTTTCACCGATACCGGCAAATTTGATCGGCTTTCCGGTAACGGCTCTGACAGACAGTGCCGCACCGCCTCTGGTATCGCCGTCAAGTTTTGTCAGGATCACACCGCTGATATCCAGCAGGTCATCAAATGCCTTGGCGACATTGACCGCATCCTGACCGGTCATCGAGTCAACGACCAGAAGGATCTCATCAGGATGAACTTCCGACTTGATATTTTTCAGCTCATCCATCAGTTTTTCATCAATATGCAGACGGCCGGCGGTATCCAGAATCACGATATCATTCCCGTAATCCTTAGCATGTTTCACGGCAGTCTTGGCAATGGTAACAGGATCCTCCTGTCCCATCTCGAAAACAACAGCGCCGGCTTGTCCGCCTACTACCTTCAACTGTTCGATCGCCGCCGGACGATAGACGTCACAGGCAACCAGTAAAGGACGATGCCCCTGTTTTTTCATCATTTTGGCAAGCTTGGCGCTATGGGTGGTTTTACCGGAGCCCTGCAGACCACACATCATAATAATGGTAGGCGGCTTTGAGGCAAAATTGATTCTGGTTTCTTCCGAACCCATCAAGGCTGTCAGTTCTTCATTGACAATCTTGATAACCATCTGCGCCGGCGTCAGACTCTCCATAACATCGGAACCGACCGCTCGTTCTGTTACCTTAGCGGTAAAGTCCTTTGCCACTT
>CACYCN010000382.1 GCA_902772895.1 uncultured Ruminococcus sp. | reverse complement strand
TTCTGGTCGCTGGATAAGGCGCTCGCTTATGCCAGACATTATCCTGCCATTAACTGGATGAACAGCTACAGTGAATATTTTACAGACCTCGATCCCTGGTTCCGGGAGAATCTCGGCGATGACTTTATCCGTTACCGGAATAAGATCACGACGATCCTTCATGAAGAAAGTTCCCTCATGGAAATCGTCAAACTCATCGGTTCGGATGTTCTGCCGGACGATCAGAAACTGATTATCGAAACCGCTAAGGCTATCCGTGTCGGTTTCCTGCAGCAGAACGCTTTCCATGCTGACGATACCTTCGTTCCGCTTCAGAAACAAAAACTCATGATGAAAGCCATTCTCCATCTCTATAACAGAGCAGGGCGTATTATCGCAGCCTCTATCCCGATCTCTCAGATCATGGAACTGGGACTCTTTGAAAAACTGGCAAAAATGAAATACGATATTCCTAACGATCACCCTGAAAAATTCGATGAGCTGATTCAGGAAATCAACCGGTCCCTTGCTACCCTGACAGCATAACCTTTCCCCGATAGGCTTCCCCCTTCGGGAGAAGCTTTTGCGCAACTTTGAATGAAAGAAGTGAAATGAATGATTCTTGATTATGTGGGCGTCAAAGAAATCAACGGCTCACTGATCGTTCTCGATGATGTTGAGAACGCTTCCTTTGAGGAAATGGTTGATATCCGTCTGGATGACGGTACGCTGCGTCATGGAAGAATAGTTCAGATAGACGGAAAACGGATCGTGGTACAGGTATTTGAGGGTACCAAATCCATATCCCTGGATAATACCCGTACCCGTCTCAAGGCAAGACCGATGGAACTGCCGCTTGCTCCGGAAATGATGGGACGTGTCTTCAGCGGCGCCGGACGTCCTATTGACGGACTGGGAGAGATCTATCCTCTGAAAAAAGCTAACGTCAACGGTACTCCGATGAATCCGGTATCCCGTGTTTACCCCAGAAACTATATCAATACCGGTATCTCTACCATCGATACCCTTATGACATTGATCCGTGGACAAAAACTGCCGATCTTCTCCGGTTCCGGTATGAAACATAACGAACTGGCAGTTCAGATTGTCCGTCAGGCAAAAATTGCCGATGAAGGCGGCGATAATAAATTCGGTATCGTCTTTGCCGCTATGGGCGTTAAAAACGACGTCGCCGATTACTTCAAACGCAGCTTCGATGAAAGCGGCGTACTCTCACGAGTCGTGATGTTCCTCAATCTTGCCAATGACCCGATTATCGAACGTACCCTGACACCGAGATGCGCTCTGACCGCTGCAGAATATCTTGCCTTTGAATGTAATATGCACGTTCTGGTCATTATGACGGATATGACTTCCTATGCCGAAGCTTTGCGTGAATTCTCCTCCTCCAAGGGAGAAATTCCCGGCAGAAAAGGATTTCCGGGTTATCTGTATTCTGACCTTGCCTCTCTCTATGAACGTGCCGGCATGATCAAGGGCAGTAAGGGTTCCGTCACCTAGATTCCGATCCTCACGATGCCGAATGACGATATTACTCACCCGGTTCCTGACCTGACAGGCTATATTACCGAGGGTCAGATCGTTCTCGACAGACAGTTGGAAGGTCAGGGATTCTATCCTCCGGTTTCGGTTCTTCCTTCCCTGTCACGTCTCATGAAGGACGGTATCGGTGAAGGCTATACCAGAGCTGACCATCAGGCTCTTGCCAATCAGCTCTTTGCTTCCTATGCCCGTGTACAGGATGCCCGTTCTCTGGCTTCCGTTATCGGTGAAGAAGAACTCTCACCTGTTGATAAAAAATATATTGCTTTCGGAAAGCTCTTTGAACAGCATTTTGTCAGCCAGGGCTATCACGAAAACCGTACCATTGAACAAAGTCTTGATCTTGGCTGGAAACTGCTCTCGACTCTGCCAAGAAATGAACTGGATCGTGTGGACGATACGCTGCTTGACCAGTACTATATTGAAGATACGGAAAGCCTTCGTTTCCATACCTTCTCCGATAACCGGAACAATGAGCAGGATGACGACGACTAAGCAAAGAGGTGAGTAATCAATAGCTGCTCAGGCTGTGCCGACAAAAGGTAACCTAATGTCCTTTAAAAAATCTCTGGCTCTTGCCAAGACCGGCTATGAGCTGCTCGACAAGAAACGTAATATTCTTGTCCGTGAGATGATGACCCTGATTGACGCCGCTACCGAAATTCAGACCAAAATCGATATCACCTACAGCAAGGCATATCTTGCACTGCAGCATGCCAATATTACTCTTGGCTATATCGACGATATCGCCCGCTCTATCCCTGAGGACGATTCCCTGCAGCTTTCTTACCGCAGCGTCATGGGTGTCGAGATC